>NZ_JBWKXQ010000085.1:0-21662 GCF_059423125.1 Variovorax sp. GW531-E2
ATTCTGGGCAGGCCGGGGGAGGGCGACAAATGAGAAATCCGAGCGTACTCATACCGTTGTCGATATAAATGGCCATGGCCTCCTTCCTGGAACGAAACCTCACGCTGCGCCAGCTGCGGCTGCTCAGCCAGCTGGGCCGCACGCTCAGCCTGAGCAAGTCGGCCGAACTGCTCAACACCACCCAGCCCGCGCTGTCGCGCACGCTGGCCCAGCTCGAGGCCACGCTGCAGGTGCGGCTGTTCGAGCGCACCACCAAGCGCATCGCGCCCACGGCGGCGGGGCTGAGCATGGTCCGGCACGCCGACCGCGTGCTGGGCGAGCTCATGCTGGCCGAGGAGTCGCTGCGCGACCTGCGCGTGGGCGTGAGCGGCGAGCTGCGCCTGGGCGTGCTGCCCGTGTTCTCGGCGCAGCGGCTCGCGGCCGCGCTGCTGCAGGCCTCGCAGATGCTGCCCCACGTGCGCCCGATGGTGCAGACGCTGGAGATCGAGGACCTGCACGGCGCGCTGCAGGACGGGCGCATCGACCTCATGCTCGCGCACGCGGAGTGGACGGTCGATCTCAACCGCGTCGAGGTCACGCCGCTGTACGAGGAGTTCAGCAGCATCGTGGCGGCGCCGCGGCACCGGCTGGCGCTCAAGCGCGCGCCGACCTGGGCCGAGGCCGCCAACGAGCGCTGGGTGCTGCCGCCGCACCGCACGCCGCTGCGGCCCAAGCTGGACCGCATGCTGTCGGTGCACCGCCGCCCGGGCGGCCCGCATCCGGCCGACATCCAGGCCGACTCGGCCCCGCTCGCGCTGCACCTCGTGCGCAGCTCGGGCCTGCTGTGGGCCACTGCCAACCATTACGCCGAAGACTTCGAGCGGCGCGGGCTCGTGCGCCGCATCGCCATGCCGGGCGAGCTGCTGCGCGGCCCCATGTGCGCCTTCCGCCTGCGCAGCGAGGCGATGAACACGCCCACGCGCGTCTTCCTGCAATGCATGCAGGACGCGGCCGCCGCGCCGCTGCCGTCGGACTGACCGGGCGGGCGGGCGCTGTGGCGCCTCAGCGCTTCTTGCGAAACGCCGTCCAGGCGGCCACGGCGGTGAAGGTGGCGACGATCGCCACCACGATCCAGAACCCGTGCCTGTGCTCCGCCAGCGGGATGCCGCCCACGTTCATGCCGAACAGGCCGGCCAGGATGTTGATCGGCAGCGCCAGCACCGTGACCACCGTCAGCACGAACAGGCTGCGGTTGTTGTCCTCGTTGACGTTGGCGGCGATTTCTTCCTGCAGCAGCTTGATGCGCTCCTGCAGCGCCTGCATGTCGCGCAGCACCACCGAGAACTCCTCGGTCGAGCCGCGCAGCTCCTGCACGTCGGGCTCGGCCATCCAGGCCGGCGGGCCCTGCAGCAGGCGGAACAGCGCGGCCGGCTCGGGCGCCAGCAGCCGCTGCAACCGCACCAGCAGCCGGCGCAGCACGCCCAGGCGCGCGCGCTTGTGGTCCAGGCGACCGGCCAGCAGCTCGTCCTCGATGCGGTCGATGCGCGAGGTGACGCCGCGCACGATCTTCACCAGCACGTCGGCCTGCGCGCGCAGCAGGTGCTCGAGCAGCTCGGTGCTCGAGCGCGGCGCCTCGCCCGCCTTCACGGCCGTGCGCAGCGCGTCGACCGAACGCAGCGGCTTGGTGCGCGCCGTGACCACCAGGCGCGGGCCGACGCTGATCCACAGCGTCGAAATGTCCGAGGGCTCGAAGCTGAACTCGAAGTGCACGTCGTTGATGACCGCGATCAGCGAGTCGTCGGCGCGCTCGATGCGCGTGGAGGGCAGGCCTTCGTGCAGCGTCTCGTAGAAAGTGTCCGACAGCGCCGCGTGCCGCACCAGCCAGCGCTCGGCATGGGCGTGGCTCAGGTTGAAGTGCAGCCACACGTAGGCGTTGCTGTCGCCGAGCTGGCCGGCATCCGCCAGCCACGCGGCAGCCTGCGCCGAATCGATCGCCCGCGCGGGTTCCGGCGCCGCGGCGTCGAACAGGTAGCCGCAGATCAGCCCGGCTTCGTCGCCGCCATAGGACTGCGCGGCGAGGTCATGAAATACCGACAAGGTGCGTGGTCAGAAAAGACATGTGAACAGGCAGACGCCCGTTTGGCGGGCTGCCAGCGTGCCCCGGATGGTGTTCGTGCCATGTGACAACGGCGTGTCGGCTTACAGAAAACAGCCGCAAAACCGTCACGCCGCCGTCATGTGGCGGGTGCAGCATGCTTTTTGTCTACCCGCCACTCTTGCCCCTTTTCATCATGCTGACGAGCGCACTTCCCGACCACGAAGACCTGATGCAACGCATCGCCCGCGACCTGATCGACAGCTACGACGAAGAGCTCGAACTGGAGATCGAAGACCGCAACCTCGACGGGCTCGACCCCGCATCGGCGGCGTCTTCCGTGTCCGACAAGGCGGCGCGCCAGGCCTACTTCAAGGAACTCTTTCGCCTGCAGGGCGAGCTGGTCAAGCTGCAGGACTGGGTGCAGCACAGCAAGCAGAAGGTGGTCATTCTTTTCGAGGGCCGCGACGCGGCGGGCAAGGGCGGTGTCATCAAGCGCATCACCCAGCGCCTGAACCCGCGCGTGGCCCGCGTGGCCGCGCTGCCCGCGCCCAACGACCGCGAACGCACGCAGTGGTACTTCCAGCGCTACGTGGCGCACCTGCCGGCGGCCGGCGAGATGGTGCTCTTCGACCGCAGCTGGTACAACCGCGCCGGCGTCGAGCGCGTGATGGGCTTTTGCAGCGACGACGAGTACGAGGAGTTCTTCCGCACCGTTCCCGAGTTCGAGAAGATGCTCGTGCGCTCGGGCATCAAGGTCATCAAGTACTGGTTCTCCATCACCGACGACGAGCAGCACATGCGCTTCCTGGGCCGCATCCACGACCCGCTCAAGCAGTGGAAGCTCAGCCCCATGGACCTCGAAAGCCGCCGCCGCTGGGAGGAATACACCAAGGCGAAGGAGATCATGCTGGAGCGCACCCACATCCCCGAGGCGCCGTGGTGGGTGGTGCAGGCCGTCGACAAGAAGAAGGCACGCCTGAACTGCATCAGCCACCTGCTGGGCCAGCTGCCCTACCAGGAAGTGGCGCACGCGCCGGTCGAGCTGCCGGCGCGGGAGCGGCATGATGACTACCTTCGCCAGCCCGTGCCGGCCAGCATGATCGTGCCGGAAATCTACTGAAGGCTTCGCGGCCGTTTGGCCGCCCGGCGCTTTGCCTGCACACTGCGCCATGGCCCGTCGCTCCACCGCTTCTTTCTTCGCCCGCGCCTATGAGCGCAACCTGAAGGCGCTCACCAAGCTCACGCTGAGCAACGGCAAGCGCGTGGCCGGCCAGGTGCAACGCGCGACCGCCAAGCGGCTCAAGCCGCCGCCCGGCAAGGGCGACTGGATCAGCGGCATGGCGATGGGCGCGGGTGGGGCGCGCGGCTATCACCTGTTTCGTCCGGCCGACCTGGTGCTGCAGCCCGGCGAGAAACTCCCGCTCATGGTCATGCTGCACGGCTGCGGCCAGACCGGTCGCGACTTCGCAGCCAGCACGCGCATGAACGCGCTCGCCGTGCGCCAGCGCTTTCTCGTGCTCTACCCCGAGCAGGACCGCATCGCCCATCCGCAGGGCTGCTGGAACTGGTACGAGCGCCGCTCCGGCAAGGCCGACGCCGAGGCCGCCACGCTGATGGCCGCCGTCGACCAGGCCTGCATGCTGTACCCCGTCGACCGCGACCGCGTGGCCGTGGCCGGCCTGTCGGCGGGCGCGAGCATGGCGGCGCTGCTGGCCACGCGCTACCCGAACCGTTTTCGCGCCGTGGTCATGCACTCGGGCGTGGCGCCCGGCGCCGCGAAGTCGTCGGCCACCGCGCTCGGCGCCATGCGCGGACAGCACGTGCCGCCGATGCCCGTCACCGCGGTCGGCAAGGCCATGGGCGCGGCGGCCGTCTTCACGACGCTGCCGCCGATGCTGGTGCTGCACGGTGACGCCGACGCCGTGGTGGCGCCCAGCAATGCCATGAGCAGCGCGGCCGTCTGGGCCACCGCCGTGGGCGCGCACGCGGGCATGGCGCGTGACCTGCAACGCGGCCAGCGCCGTGCCATGCGCGTGACCGACTTCAAGCGCCAGGGCCGCACCCTGGTCACGCTGTGCGAGATCGCGGGGCTCGGCCACTCGTGGAGCGGCGGGTCGCGGGGGCAGCTGTTCAGCGACCCGCTCGGGCCCGACGCCACGCGCATGACGTGGGCCTTTGCGTCCGAACAGTTCGACAAGCGCTGAGCGCCTGCGCCCTGCGCGCATGACCTTGGAGGTCATTGCGGCGATGCCGGCCGGTGCCGACAGTGGGGCCATGACATCGTCGAATCCTGCCGCTTCTTCTGCCCCATCGATCACGTCCGCCACACCGGGCCGGCTGGGCCTGTGGGTCATGCTCAGTGGCACCTTCCTGGTGGTGCTCGATTTCTTCATCGTGAACGTCGCGCTGCCGTCGATGCAGCACGACCTGCAGGCCAGCGCGGGCACGCTGCAGCTGGTGGTGGCGGGCTACGGCCTGGCCACCGCCGCGGGCCTGGTCACGGGCGGGCGGCTGGGCGACCTGTTCGGCCGGCGCCGCATGTTCATGCTCGGCCTGCTGCTGTTCACGCTCGCCTCGGCCGCCTGCGGCGTGGCGCCGAACGCCGGGCTGCTCGTGGCCGCGCGCCTGCTGCAGGGCCTGGCCGGCGCGCTGCTGCAGCCGCAGGTGCTCGCGATGATCGGCCTGGCCTACGCGGGCGAAGACCGGACGCGCGCTTTCGCGGCCTACGGCCTCACGCTGGGCCTGGCGGCCACGCTGGGGCAGCTGGTGGGCGGCGCGTTGATCCATGCCGACCTTGCGGGCCTCGGCTGGCGCAGCTGCTTTCTCATCAACGTGCCCATCGGCCTGCTGGCGCTGGTGCTCGCGCCGCGCGTGGTGCCGCCGCTGGCGCAGGGCCGGGGCAGCAGCCGGCTCGACCTCGCCGGCATGGCGCTGGTCGCGGCCGGTTCGGTGGCCGTGGTGCTGCCGCTGGTCGAAGGGCGCCAGCAGGGCTGGCCGTTGTGGAGCTGGCTGTGCCTGGCCGCCGCGGTGCCGCTGTGGGGCCTCTTCGCCGGGCAGCAGCGCGGCCTCGCGGCACGCGGCGGTGCGCCGCTGGTGGCGCCGGTGCTGCTCGCCAACCGCCGCTTCGTGACCGGGCTGCTCACCACGCTGGCCTTCTATGCGGGCAACGCCTCGTTCTATTTCGTGCTCGCGCTGTACCTGCAGCAGGGGATGGGGCTGGGCGCGCTTCACTCGGGCATCGTTTTCACGGCGCTGGCCGTCGGCTTCTTCGCGACCTCGATGGCCGGCGCATGCATCGCCCGCCGCTTCGGCGGCACGCCACCGATCGCGCTCGGCGCCCTCGTGCTCGCGGCGGGGCATGCGCTGCAGTGCGCCAACGTGGCCGGCTGGCCGGGGCACACGCATGTCGTGGCGTGGATGGTGCCGCTGCTGTTCGTGCAGGGCGCGGGGCTCGGCATGGTGATGGCGCCGCTGGTGTCCACCGTGCTGGCCGGCCTGCCGCCGCAGCACGCGGGCGTGGCCTCGGGCGTGCTGTCGATGGTGCAGCAGGCGGGCAATGCGCTGGGGGTGGCGTTGGTGGGGATCCTGTTCTATGGGAAGTTGGGGCGCGAGGCGGACTACACGGCCGCGTTCGGCGTGGCGCTGGTTTATCTGATGGTGTCGGCGCTGCTGGTGGCGGTGCTGCATGGGCGGGGAAGTCGCATGGCGTAGCGGGGCCGCCATGCCAAACTCGCGGCAGACCCCCCGCAGGATTGACATGGCCACCGAACTTCAAGCACTGACCCAGGCCTTGCGCGACTTCGCACAAGCCCGCGACTGGGAGCAATTCCACTCCCCCAAGAACCTCGCCGCCGCGCTGTCGGTCGAAGCCGCCGAGCTGCTCGAACATTTCCAGTGGCTCACCGAGGCGCAGAGCCGGGCGCTGCCTGAAGAGAAGCGCGCCGAGATCGGCACCGAGATCGCGGACGTCCTGCTCTACCTGCTGCAGCTGGCCGACAAGCTCGGCATCGATCCGGTCGAGGCGGCAAAGCGCAAGATGCTCGCCAACGCCGTGAAGTACCCGGCCCCGCCACCCGCCTGAGTACCTCCGTGTACGCCACCCGGCGTATTTCCCCTTTGTGGTGCGTTCCGCAGACTCCTCTCCATCGCCAGCCCCGCGCTGTCGACAAGGTTCAACCCACCCGGAGCAGGAGTCCACATGCAACGTCGTTTCACCCTCAAGGCGCTCACCGCCGCCGTCGCGCTGGCCAGCATTTCTGCTGCGCCTGCATTTGCTGCCGACACCATCAAGGTCGGCGTGCTGCACTCGCTGTCGGGCACGATGGCCATCTCGGAAACCGTGTTGAAGGACACGGTGCTGATGGCCATCGACGACATCAACAAGAAGGGCGGCGTGCTGGGCAAGCAGCTCGAGCCCGTGGTGGTCGATCCGGCCTCCAACTGGCCGCTGTTCGCTGAAAAGACCAAGCAGCTGCTCGGCCAGGACAAGGTCTCGGTGATCTTCGGCTGCTGGACCTCGGTGTCGCGCAAGTCCGTGCTGCCGGTGGTCGAGGAAATGAACGGCCTCTTGTTCTATCCCGTGCAGTACGAGGGTGAAGAGCTCTCGAAGAATGTGTTCTACACGGGCGCCGCGCCCAACCAGCAAGCCATTCCGGCCGTCGACTACCTGATGAGCAAGGAAGGCGGCGGCGCCAAGCGCTGGGTGCTGCTGGGCACCGACTACGTGTACCCGCGCACCACCAACAAGATCCTGCGCGCCTACCTCAAGAGCAAGGGCGTGGCCGACAAGGACATCGACGAGAAGTACACCCCCTTCGGCCACAGCGACTACCAGACCATCGTCGCCGACATCAAGAAGTTCTCGGCCGGTGGCAAGACGGCAGTGGTGTCGACCATCAACGGCGACTCCAACGTGCCCTTCTACAAGGAACTGGGCAACGCGGGCCTGAAGGCCAAGGACGTGCCGGTGGTCGCCTTCTCGGTGGGCGAGGAAGAACTGCGCGGCGTGGACACCAAGCCGCTCGTGGGTCACCTCGCGGCATGGAACTACTTCATGTCGATCAAGAACCCGACCAACACGGCGTTCATCAAGCAGTGGAGCGACTACGCCAAGGCCAAGAACATCGCCGGCCACAAGGACAAGCCGCTCACCAACGACCCGATGGAAGCCACCTGGATCGGCATCCACATGTGGAAGCAGGCGGTCGAGAAGGCCAAGTCGACCGACACCGACAAGGTGATCGCGGCGATGGCCGGCCAGACCTTCACGGCCCCCTCGGGCATCGTCTCGAAGATGGATGAGAAGAACCATCACCTGCACAAGAGCGTGTTCATCGGCGAGATCAAGGCCGACGGGCAGTTCAGCGTGGTGTGGAAGACGCCGGGCCCGGTCAAGGCCAAGCCGTGGAGCCCGTACATCGAAGGCAACGACAAGAAGCCGGATTACCCCGCTGGCAAGTCGATGTAACTGGGGCTCGCCCCCAGGCTGCGCGCACTTCGTGTCGCTTCGCCAACCCCCTACCGGGGGCAACACCTGAGGCCCGGCAAAGCCGGTTCCTCGGTGTTCCCGAATGAGAGAACCGCTGTGCATTCATTACTGCGCTCAATTTGTTCCTGCACGACGGCGCTGTTGCTGCTGGCAGCAGCGCCCGTCCATGCGCTGACCGCCGACGAAGCCAAGGCCATCGCCTCCGGCGAATCCGAAGCCCGCATCGCCGCGCTCAACAAGGCCGTCCTCACCGCCGACGACAAGACCGCCGCCTTCATCCAGGCCATGGCCGACGACGCCGTGAAGTACACCGAAGACAAGGTCTTCGTGATGAAGGACGACAAGGGTTTCGACCCCGTGACGGGCGTCGAGCTGAAGGTGCCCGACACCGCCGAAGACGTCGTCAACAACAACCTCATGCGCGGCGCGCTCGATGCCGCGCAGGCTGCGCTCAAGCTCACGAGCACCGACGACGCGGTGCGCGCCGAAGCCGCACAGGCGCTCTTCAAGGAGCCCGACGAGTCGCGCATTCCCATGGTCGAGAAGGCGCTGGCCGCCGAGACCAATCCCAAGATCAAGGCGCAGCTCGAACTCGTGCGCGCCGCCAGCATGCTCACCAGCGCCGACAAGGCCAAGCGCCTGGCCGCCGCCAAGGAGCTGGGCAACAACCGCAGCCCCGACACCAAGCTGCTGCTCAACCAGCGCCTGGCCGACGAGACCGAAGCCGACGTGAAGGCGGCCATCACCGCATCGATCGCCAACATCGACGGCGCGCTGGTCTGGGGCGACCGCATCAACGCCGTGTTCAGCGGCATCAGCCTGGGCTCGGTGCTGTTGCTCGCCGCGCTGGGCCTGGCCATCACCTACGGCCTGATGGGCGTCATCAACATGGCGCACGGCGAGCTGATGATGATCGGTGCCTACGCCACCTACGTGATGCAGGGCATCTTCCAGAAGTACATGCCCGAGGCGGCGTTCGGCTGGTACCTCGTGGCCGCGATTCCCGTGTCCTTCCTCGCCTCGGCCCTCGTGGGCGCGGTGCTCGAACGCGGCGTGATCCGCTTCCTCTACGGCCGTCCGCTCGAGACGCTGCTCGCCACCTGGGGCATCAGCCTGATGCTGCAGCAGCTCGTGCGCTCGCTCTTCGGCGCGCAGAACGTCGGCGTGGAAAACCCCGGCTGGATGAGCGGCGGCTTCACCATGCTCAGCAACGTCACGCTGCCGTGGAACCGCATCTGCATCATCGTCTTCGCGGCGCTCGTGCTGCTCGCGATGGGCTGGCTCATCGGCAAGACGCGCCTGGGCCTGTTCGTGCGCGGCGTCACGCAGAACCGGCCGATCGCCTCGTGCATGGGCGTGAACACGGCGCGCATCGACACCTACGCCTTCGCGCTCGGCTCCGGCATCGCGGGCCTGGCGGGCTGCGCGCTGAGCCAGATCGGCAACGTCGGCCCCGACCTGGGCCAGAGCTACATCGTCGACAGCTTCATGGTGGTCGTGATGGGCGGCGTCGGCCAGCTCGCGGGCACCGTGTATGCGGCGCTGGGGCTGGGCATTCTCAACAAGTTCATCGAAGGCTGGGCGGGCGCGGTGCTCGCCAAGATCGCGGTGCTTGTCTTCATCATCATCTTCATTCAAAAGAGACCTCAGGGCATCTTCGCCATGAAGGGCCGGAGCGCAGAAGCATGAGCAAGGTCACATTGCCAACCAAGGGGCCGCTGCTGAGCGGCAAAGGCTGGACGGCCTTCTTCGTCGCGCTCATCGTCGTGTGCGCCGTGGCGCCCGTGCTCAACATGTGGGTGCCGGCCGACAGCCCGCTGCACATGAGCGACTACGCCGTGGCGCTGGTCGGCAAGATCATGTGCTACGCCATCTGCGCGCTGGCCATGGACCTGATCTGGGGCTACACCGGCATCCTGTCGCTGGGCCACGGCCTGTTCTTCGCGCTGGGCGGCTACATGATGGGCATGTACCTCATGCGCCAGATCGGCCGCGACGGCAACTACAAGAGCGACCTGCCCGACTTCATGGTGTTCCTCGACTGGAAGGAACTGCCCTGGCACTGGACCTTCAGCGGCAGCTTCGGCATGACGCTGCTGCTCATCGTGGCGGTGCCCGGCCTCATCGCCTTCGTGTTCGGCTTCTTCGCCTTCCGCTCGCGCATCAAGGGCGTGTACTTCTCGATCATCACGCAGGCCATGACCTTCGCGGCGATGCTGCTGTTCTTCCGCAACGAGACGGGCTTCGGCGGCAACAACGGCTTCACCGATTTCAAGCGCATCCTGAACATCCCGATCGCCACGCAGGAGATGCGCATGACGCTCTTCGCGCTCACCGGCCTCACGCTGCTGGGCTTCTTCCTGTTCGCCAAGTGGCTCATCGGCAGCAAGTTCGGCCGCGTGCTGCAGGCCATCCGCGATGCCGAGACGCGCGTGATGTTCTCGGGCTACAACCCGCTGCCGTACAAGCTCACGATCTGGGTCATCTCCGCCGTGATGTGCGGCGTGGCCGGCGCGCTGTACGTGCCGCAGGTGGGCATCATCAACCCGGGCGAGATGAGCGCGGCCAACTCCATCGAGATCGCCGTGTGGGCGGCGGTGGGCGGGCGCGCCACGCTGATCGGGCCGATCCTCGGCGCCTTCATCGTCAACGGGGCCAAGAGCTGGCTCACCGTGGCCTACCCCGAGTACTGGCTGTACTTCCTGGGCGCCTTGTTCATCGCTGTCACGCTGTTCCTGCCGAACGGCATCGTGGGGTTGGTGCGCCAGTGGTTGTCGCGCGAGAAGATGGAGGCTGCGGCGCCGGCCGCGAGGGAAGCGCGGCGCGAGCCCGCCGCCTCGCATGCCGAGCCCGACGCGACCGTGCAGGCGCCCCTGGTCGCCGATGTGAAGGGAGCCCGCGCATGACGCCCGACCTGATGGAAGCCGGCGCCGAGCGCGCCGCACGCGCAGCCGGCCTGCACGCGGCCACGGGCCAGACCGAATCGGGCGGCCGCACCGCAGGCTTCAGCCGCATCGCCACGCCGGGCGAGGTCGACATCACGCACGGCCGCATCCTGTACCTCGAAGACGTGAGCGTGAGCTTCGACGGCTTCAAGGCCATCAACAAGCTCTCGCTGGACATCGCGCCGGGCGAGCTGCGCTGCATCATCGGCCCCAATGGCGCGGGCAAGACCACGATGATGGACATCATCACCGGCAAGACCCGGCCCGATTCGGGCACCGTGTTCTTCGGCAGCACCATCGACCTCCTGCGCCACCGCGAGGCCGACATTGCGCAGCTGGGCATCGGCCGCAAGTTCCAGAAGCCGACGGTGTTCGAGCACCTCACCGTGTTCGAGAACCTCGAGCTCGCACTGAAGACCGACAAGGGCGTGCGCGCCTCGATGCTGTTCAGGCTCGACTCGGCGCAAAGCGACCGCCTGGCCGAAGTGCTGGAAACCATCCACCTGGCCGACAGCGTGTCGCGCTTGGCCGGCAACCTGAGCCACGGCCAGAAGCAGTGGCTCGAAATCGGCATGCTGCTCATGCAGGACCCGAAGCTGCTGCTGCTCGACGAGCCCGTGGCCGGCATGACCGACGAGGAAACCGCGCGCACGGCCGAGCTGTTCCTCACGCTCAAGGGCAAGCATTCGCTGATGGTGGTGGAGCACGACATGAGCTTCATCCGCACCATCTCCGAGATCGTCACCGTGCTGTGCGATGGCTCCGTGCTCGCGCAAGGCACGCTCGACGAAGTGCAGGCCGACGAACGCGTGATCGAGGTCTACCTTGGGCGGTGAATTTCTAGCCGCGGCCAGAGCCGCCGGCATCAACGCCACGACCAGCGCCCGGTGTGCGGTGCGGCGTGGGCGGCCCCTCTGTGCCGCCGAGGAGCGCAGCGTTTCGCGGATCAGGGCTCGCAGCTGTCTGAGCGCAGCGAGTTCTGCGAGACCCCGCGAAACGCGAGCACCGCAGGGCAGCCCGAAGGGCCGGCACTGTGGGGCCGACCGCGCCGTGCCGCACACCGGGTGCCCCCGATAAAGACCAAGGAAGGCGTCCCACCATGCTGACAGTCAAGAACATCCACCAGTACTACGGCGGCTCCCACATCCTCAGAGATGTGAGCTTCGAGGCGACACTCGGCAAGGTCACGGTCCTGCTCGGCCGCAACGGCGTAGGCAAGACCACGCTGTTGAAGTCGCTCATGGGCCTCGTGCCCATCAAGAGCGGCAGCATCGAGCTCGAAGGCAAGCCGATCCACAAGGCCACGCCGTACGACAGGGCCAGGGCCGGCATCGGCTTCGTCCCGCAGGGCCGCGAGATCTTCGCGCGGCTCACGGTGGAAGAGAACCTGCGCATGGGCCTGGCCTACAAGAGCGGCGGCACGCCCATTCCTGCGGAGCTGTTCGAGCTGTTCCCGGTGCTCAAGCAGATGATCAACCGAAGAGGCGGCGACCTCTCCGGCGGGCAGCAGCAGCAGCTGGCCATCGCCCGCGCCCTCGCGCCCAAGCCCAAGCTGCTGATCCTCGACGAGCCCACCGAAGGCATCCAGCCCAGCATCATCAAGGACATCGGCCGCGTCATCCGCATGCTCGCCGACCGCGGCGACATGGCCATCGTGCTGTGCGAGCAGTACTACGACTTCGCGCAGGAGCTGGCCGACGACTACCTCGTGATGGAGCGCGGCGAAGTCATTGCGCGCGGCCTGGGCAAGGACATGGAAGCGCAGGGCGTGCGGCAGCTGGTCGCGATCTGACCCGCTACCGCGCCCACGTCTTGCGCAGGTCGGAGGCAAGGCGCAGCAGCAGGTCGGCGTGCGTCTGCAGTGCGTCCGCCGACACCTCCCCCGTCGTCGGAAAACTCACGTTCATCGCATAGAGGCTGCCTGACGGCGCGCGCAGCGGCAGCGCCACCGCCGTCATGCCCGGCGCCCAGTTCGCGTGGCAATAGCCTTGCGCGTCCACCGCACGCAGCGCCGCATCCACCTGCCGCTGCAGCGCGGGCCAGTCGCTACCATGCGCCTTGCGCAACTGGGCCAGCAAGGCCTTGCGTTCCGTCGCCTGCATGCCCGCCAGGAAGGCACACCCCAGCGACGTGCTCGCGATCGGCAGGCGCGAGCCCGGCAGGATGCGCCGGAAGATGCCCAGCCGGCTGAAGCGCACCGAGTCCAGGTACACCATCTCCAGCTGGTCGGCCACCGCCAGGCCCACGTTCACGCGCCGGCCCTCGGCCAGCGCGCGCATCAGCGGCAGGGCCTGCGCCAGCGTCTGCTCCGACGTGCGGAACGACAGGGCCAGGCTCAGGCACGCGGCCGTCAGCCGGTAGCCGCGCTGCTCCAGGTCGTAGGCGAGAAAGCCCGCATCCACCAGCGAGCGCGTCAGGCGGCTTACCGTGGGCCGCGGCAGCTGCGTGCGGTCGGCCAGCTCGGCGTTGGTCAGCACGTCCACTCCATGACGGAAGGCGCGCAGCAACGCCAGCCCGCGCTCGAGCGAATGGCTGCCCGGGGTGCTGCGCACGAAGGTGCTGGTCGACTGCGTTTCGGCCCGGGTGGAGGTAGAGCGGGGCGTGGGCATGATTTCGGTGAGCGAAATTGCAGCATTGTCATCGCCAGGGTGCGCCGGAATACTGAGCCCATGCCCGACACAGGGCGAGCAACGAACCGGAGACACGCTTGGAATTCACGGAACTCAGGTACGCGGTGACCGACCGCGTCGCCTCGATCACCTTCGACCGCCCCGACCGGCTCAACGCCTGGACGCCCACGCTGGAAGCCGAGCTGCGCGAAGCCATCCACCTGGCGCAGGCCGACGACGACGTGCGCTGCGCGGTGCTGACCGGCGCTGGTCGCGGCTTCTGCGCCGGCATGGACATGGCGGTGCTGGGCGCAGTCGCCCGGCCGCCCGTGCTGCAGGCGCCTTCGGACGACGACCTCGCGCAGCGCTACGGCTACCTCGGCGGCTTCGACAAGCCGCTGATCGCCGCGATCAACGGCGCCGCAGTTGGCGTCGGCCTGTGCCTCGCACTGCATGCCGACCTGCGCTACGTGGCGGCCGGCGCCAAGCTCAGCTTTCCCTATGCGCGCCGCGGCCTCGTGGCCGAGCACGGCACGGCCTGGCTGCTGCCGCGCCTCATCGGCCCGATGCACGCCGCCGATCTGCTGCTGACCGGCCGCACGGTGATGGCCGATGAGGCCGATCGCATGGGGCTGGCCTGCCTGCTGCCGGCCGAGGGCTTTCTCGACGCGGTGCTCGCACGCGCCGGCGAGATCGCGAACACCGCCTCGCCGCGCGCCACCCGCGTTATCAAGCAGCAGCTGCGCGCCGCTCGTTACCAGACGCTGGGCCAGGCCACGCGCGAGGCCGACCGTGAGATTGCTGCCTGCCGCGACACCGACGACTTCCGCGAGGGCGTGCAGCACTTCCTCGACAAACGCGCCCCCCGATTCACAGGACATTGAACATGACGACCCCTCTGCACAACATCGCCGCCGCGCAGCCGCTGGCCGGCATCAAGGTCATCGAGGTCGGCCAGAACATCGCCGGGCCCTACGCGGGCGAGATCCTGTCCTCGCTCGGCGCCGAGGTGGTGAAGATCGAGCGGCCCGGCGCGGGCGACGACGCGCGCGGCTGGGGCCCGCCGTTCTGGCGCGGCACCGCGACCACCTTCCAGGCCATGAACCACGGCAAGAAGAGCATCGCGCTCGACCTGAAGAACCCGGCGCACGTGCAGTGGCTGCGCGAACACGCCACCGAGGCCGACGTGTTCATCCAGAACATGCGCCCCGGCTCGCTCGAAGAGCTCGAGCTCGGCCCCGACGTGCTGCGCGCGCTCAATCCCCGGCTGGTGTACTGCTCGCTGTGGGCCTTCGGGCACAAGGGCCCGATGCGCCTGGCGCCGGGCTACGAGCCGATGGTGCAGGCCTTCGCAGGCATCTTCAGCATCAACGGCGCCGAGAACGGCCCGTCGGCGCGCGTCGGCATGCAGGTGCTCGACCTGGGCACCGGCATCTGGGCGGCGCTGGGCTGCATCGCCGCGCTGCTGCGGCGCGCGACGACGGGGCAGGGCTGCGTGGTCGACACCTCGCTGTTCGAGACCGCGCTGGGCTGGCTGCAGGTGATGATGGCTGGCTTCCACGCCACCGGCCGCCAGCCCGAGCGTCACCGCAGCGGCAACCCCAACGTGGTGGTGTTCCAGGCGCTGCCCACCGAAGACGGCGAGATCGTCGTGGCCGCCGCCAACGACCGCCTGTTCGCCAAGCTCGCACGCGCCACGGGCCACGAGGAATGGACGCGCGACGAGCGCTTTGCGAGCAACGCGCTGCGCGTGCAGCACAAGGCGCTGCTCATCCCCGCGCTGGAGGCCGTGTTCCGCACGCGCTCGACGCAGCAATGGCTCGACGCATTGGAGCCGCTGGGCATTCCGTGCGCGCCGATCCAGGACTTCGCGCAGGTGCTGGCGCAGCCGCAGACCGAGGCCATCGGCATCTTCCAGACCGTGCCCGACGAGGAGCTGCGCATCGTCGGGCTGCCGCTGTCCTTCGACGGCGAACGCCCGCAGGTGCGGGCCCGCGCGCCCGGCGTGGGCGAGCACAACGAGGCGCTGGGTGCCGGGGCGCTCGGCTGAGCGCCCACCGGCCACGACATTCAAGAACAGACAGGAGACACATCCCATGCACAGAAGACACTGCCTCGCCTGGCTGGCGGGCCTGCCGTTCGCGGCCACCACCGGCACCGCGCTTGCTCAGGACAAGGACAAGCCGATCCAGATCATCGTGCCCTTCGGCCCCGGCGGCTCGGGCGACATCTCGGCGCGCATGCTGGCCGAGTTCCTCACGCGCAAGACCGGCCGCGCGGTGGTGGTCGACAACCGCCCCGGCGGCAACGGCATCATCGGCGTGGAGGCGGTGCGCAACGCGCCGGCCGACGGCTCGGTGCTGCTGCTGGCCACCACGTCCACGCACCTGGCCAACCCCAGCCTGTTCCGCAAGCTGCCCTACGACCCGGGCAAGGACTTCCGGCTGGTCGGCTCCTTCGGCCCCGGCTCCACCTACATGCTGGTGCGGCCCGACGCGCCCTACAAGACGCTGCAGGAGTTCGTGGCCGCCGCGAAGAAGGCGCCGGGCAGCATCAACTACGGCCACTTCAACGCGACCTCGAAAGTCACGGGCGCGCTGTTCGCGCACGAGGCCGGCATCGAGCTCGCGCCCATTCCGTACAAGCAGGTGAGCCAGGCGATGTCGGAGCTCATCGCCGGGCAGATCCAGGTGGTGTTCACCGACACCGTGGCCGGCGACGCCTTCGTGGCCTCGGGCCAGCTGCGTGCGCTGGCCGTGCACAGCGACGCGCGGCTCAAGCGCTACCCCGCGTTGCCGCTGATCGCCGAGACGTACCCGAAGTTCACCATCCGCGGCGGCTTCCTCGGCATTGCCGTGCCGGCCGCGACGCCGGTGGAGAGCCAGCAGAAACTCAACACCTGGATCAACGAGGCCGTGACCACCGACCCGATCCGCTCGCGGCTCGAGGGCTTTGCCTTCGCGCCGGCCAAGGTCAGCCTCGCCGACCTTGCCACCTTCGAGCGTCAGGAGCGCGAGAAGTGGAAGGGCTACGTCGACATCGCCAAGCTGGAGGTCCAATGAGCCACATCGCATCCCTCGACGCGGGCCACGCGCACGTCGCGCTGCTCGAAATCCGCCGCGGTCCTTTCAACTACGTGAACGAGGCGCTGCTGCGCGAACTGGCCGACCACCTCGACCGGCTCGACGCCGAGCCCGGCTGCCGCGCCATCGTGCTGGCCGCCGAGGGGCGCGCCTTCAGCGCAGGCGCCGACTTCAACAGCGGGGACGACGACGGCACCTCGCGCGACCCCGGCCCGCTGTACGCGCAGGCGATGCGGCTCTTTCGCAGCGCCAAGCCCCTCGTCGCCGCGGTGCATGGCGCTGCGGTGGGTGCGGGCCTCGGCCTTGCGGTGGCGGCCGACTTTCGCGTGAGCTGCGCCGAGGCGCGTTTCAGCGCCAACTTCAACCGCCTGGGCTTTCACCCGGGCTTCGGCCTGAGCGCGACGCTGCCGCGCCTCGTGGGGGCGCAGCAGGCCGGCCTGCTGTTCTTCACCGGGCGGCGCATCGGTGGCGAGGAAGCGCTGCGCATCGGCCTCGTCGACCAGCTGGTGCCGGCCGACGAGGTGCGCGCGAGCGCGCTGGCGCTGGCGGGCGAGATCGCGCTGTCGGCCCCGCTGGCCGTCGAAGCCACCCGCGCCACCCTGCGGCGCGGCCTGGCCGACGCCGTGACCGAGGCCAACCGCCACGAGCGCGAGGTGCAGTGCGTGCAGTTCGCAACCGACGACTTCAAGGAAGGCGTGCGCGCCATGGCCGAGCGCCGGGCGCCGCAGTTCCAGCGGCGCTGAGGCTTCGTCTGCAAGACGGTACCGACGCGGCGCACGAGAGCATCTTCACAATTTAAGGGTTTACCCTAGAATCGGGCCTTGCCCGCGTCCGCCGGGCACCCCCCAGGAGCCCGGCCTTGAACGCCTCACCGTCCGCCCGCGAAGGCGCGGAAACCACCGCCATTGCACCGTCCGTCTCGTCCGCCCAGTTCCTGCGCGCGGTGCTCGCGCTCGGCGTCGGCGGCTTTGCCATCGGCACCGGCGAGTTCGTCATCATGGGCCTGCTGCCCGAGGTCGCGAAAGACATCGCCGTCACCATCCCGCAGGCCGGCCACGTCATCAGCGCCTACGCGCTGGGCGTGGTCATCGGCGCGCCCGTGCTCGCGGTGCTGGCCGCCGGCTGGGGCCGACGCGCACTGCTGATCGCGCTGATGGCCGTGTTCGCGGCCGGCAACTTCGCCAGCGCGATGGCGCCCGGCTACCTGTCGCTCAACCTGCTGCGTTTTGCCACCGGCCTGCCGCACGGCACCTACTTCGGCGTGGCCGCGCTCGTGGCCGCCACGCTCGCGCCACCGGGGCGGCGCGCGCGCGCCGTCGGCCTCGTGATGCTGGGGCTCACGGGCGCCACGCTGGTCGGCGTGCCCATCGCGGCGTGGCTGGGCCAGCTGTTCGGCTGGCGCGCGGCCTTCGTGTTCGTGGGCGTCATCGCGCTCGTTGCGGTGGTGCTGTTGCGCCGCGACGTGCCCGACATCGCACCCGCCGCCGGTGCCAGCCCGTGGCGCGAACTCGGCGCGCTCAAGCGCAAGCAGGTGTGGTTCACGCTGGGCATCGGCGCCATCGGTTTCGGCGGCATGTTCGCCGTGTTCAGCTACATCAAGCCCACGCTGATCGAAGTGGCCGGCCTGCCGCTGGGCGGCGTGCCCTTCGTGCTCGCGCTGTTCGGCCTGGGCATGGTCACCGGCAACCTCGTGGGCTCGCGGCTGGCCGACAAGTCGCTCATGCGCACCATCGGCGGCGTGCTCGTCTACGCGGCGCTGGTGCTCGCCAGCTTCACCTTCGCGGCGCACCACGTCGTGACGGCGGCCTTCACCGTGTTCCTGATCGGCACCACCGTCGCCATCGGCCCGGCCCTGCAGATCCGCCTGATGGACGTGGCCGGCGACGCACAAACGCTCGCCGCCGCGCTCAACCACTCGGCCTTCAACATGGCCAACGCCCTCGGCGCCTGGCTCGGCGGCGTCGCCATTGCGGCCGGCCTGGGCTGGACTTCGACCGGCTGGGTCGGCGCGCTGCTGGCGCTGGCGGGCATGGGCATCTTTGCCTGGGCGGTCGCGAGCGCGCGTGCGGATGCGCGGCGGCCGGTGGCTGTGGCTTGCGAAGGGTCGGCGGGCTGAGACGCCGTTCTGCAGTGGCGGTGCTGTAAGAGAAGGGCGCCAGAATCAGGCACGTTCCTGATGGCTGGAGTCCATGCATATCTTTCGAGTGTTGGTGGCGACGTGCGTTGCGGCGATGGGCGTCGCCATTCTGTGTGTCGCGCTGCTGTCGGCGTATGACGCGGCGCTGGTTCTTCTTTCCTACGACGAAGTCGAGGGTGTCGTCACCGGCGTCAACGGCGACGAGGTGCGGGTCGACTACGTCCGACCCGATGGCCGAAAAGCCGTCCTGCGGGCCGGCCGTGGCGGCAAGTTCAGCGCGCGCCCCGTGGGCAAGAAGCTCGCAGTCCTGCTGCCTCCGCGGGACCGGACAAACAACGCAGCGCAGCCGATCCTCAAGAGCGACCTGAACCGGGTCGCCGCGGAATTCATGGTCGCGCTGTTCCTGCTCGGCGGCGCTGCAGCGATCTGGTGGGGAAAGTCTCGCCGTGTTTCCTCACAGTCGGTCGAAGGCATACGCACGAGGAGCTTCGACACCCGCCCGAAGAACCCCGAACGGCAAGCGCAGCTGCAAGCATCGATCGACCTCGAGATCGCCGAGCGACGCGCCAAGAAAGACGCCCGATGACCCCTCCGTTTTTCACCCGCCGACGCCTGCTGCACACCGGCCTCGCCGCCGCGCTCGGCCATCCCTTCCTGCACCTGCGCGCCCAGTCCTCGGCCACGCGCGACCCGTTCACGCTGGGCGTCGCCTCGGGCGCGCCACGGCCTGACGGCATGGTGCTGTGGACGCGGCTCGCGCCCGAGCCGGTGCAGGGCGGCGGCATGGGCGAGGCGCCCGTGGCGGTGCAGTGGGAGGTGGCCGAGGACGAGCGCTTTCGCCGCATCGTGACCAAGGGCACGGCCAGTGCCACGGCCGACCTCGCGCACTCGGTGCACGTCGAAGTACAGGGCCTGCGCCCCGGCCGCCCTTACTGGTACCGCTTCACCGCCGCCGGCGTGCGCAGCCCCGTCGGCCGCACGCGCACTGCGCCGGCCGACGATGACGCCACCGTGCAGCCGCTGCGCTTCGCCTTCGCCTCGTGCCAGCAGTACGAGGAGGGCTACTACGCCGCCTACCGCGACATGGCCGCGCAGCCGCTCGACTTCGTCGTGCACCTGGGCGACTACATCTACGAAAGCTCGCGCGGCTCGCACAACGTGCGCCGGCACGAGGCCGGCATTCCCACCGACCTGGCCGGCTTTCGCAACCGCTACGCGCTCTACAAGACCGATCCGCACCTGCAGGCCGCGCACGCCGCCTTTCCCTGGCTCGTGACCTGGGACGATCACGAGGTCGCCAACGACTACACCGATGACGTCTCGCCACGCACGCCCGACCCGGCGCAGTTCCTCGCCATCCGCGCCGCCGCCTACCAGGCCTGGTACGAGCACATGCCCGTGCCCGCCCACATGCGCCCGCGCGGCGCGGGCGCGACCATCTACGGGCGCCATCGCTTCGGCCGCATGCTCGACGTGATGCTGCTCGACGGCCGCCAGTACCGCTCGCACCACGCCTGCCTTCCGGGCCGCAGCACCAAGCCGCTGGTCGACTGCGCCGACCGGCTGGCCCCGGAGCGCAGCCTGCTCGGCATGCAGCAGGAAGCCTGGCTCGCCAACGAACTCGCCACGCCGCCGGCGCGCTGGACCGTCATCGCCCAACCCACCTTGCTCGCCGAAGCCGACCGCCAGCGCGGCCCCGGCCACGGCTACTGGATGGACGGCTGGGACGGCTACGCCGCCGCGCGCACGCGCCTGCTCGACGCGCTGGCCGCCAACCCGTCGCGCGGTGGCGATGCGCTGGTGCTCGGCGGCGACGTGCACGCCTTCTGGGCCGCCGACCTGCGCCGCGAGCCGCAGGGCGCTGTCGTCGCGACCGAGTTCGTCGGCGGCGCCATCACCTCCGAAGGGCCCAGCGCCGCCAGCGTGGCTCACATGCGTGCGAAGAACGAACACCTGCGCTACGGCCGCGCCGACAAGCGCGGCTACGGCCTCATGACGCTCGATGCGCGCGGCTGCGCCGTCGAGTTCCGCGCGGTCGACGACGAGAAGAACGCCGATTCCGCCGTCGCGGCCATGGCCCGCTTTTCTGTCGAACGCGGCGCGCCCGGCGTGCACCTCGAATCCACCTGAATCTCCAGCGCCTGCAGGAATGCGCGGCCGTGCCTATGATGGCCGCCGCCTCTTTCCCTCCCTCTCTCACCTTCTCGGAGCGAGCCTGCATGAGCATCCCCACCATCCGCCTGGGCCGTACCGGCCTCACCGTGTCCCGACTGGCCCTGGGCACCATGACCTTCGGCCTGCAGACCGACGAGGCCGTGTCGCACCAGATCCTGGACAAGGCCGCCGACGCCGGCATCAACTTCCTCGACACCGCCGACGTGTACCCGCTGGGCGGCACCATCGAGACCACCGGCCGCACCGAAGAGATCATCGGCAACTGGCTCGACAAGCAGGGCCCCGCCGGCCGCCGCCGCTTCGTGGTCGCCACCAAGGCCGTCAACAAGGTCGGCCCCAACCCGTGGGACCAGGGCGCTTCGCGCAAGCACCTGCTCGACGCCATCGACCTGTCGCTCAAGCGCCTGAAGACCGACCACGTCGACCTGTACCAGCTGCACATGGACGACCGCGAGACGCCGCTCGAAGAAAGCCTCGAGGCGCTCGACGTCATCGTCAAGTCGGGCCGCGCGCGCTACATCGGCGTGTCGAACTTCCTGGCCTACCGCCTGGCGCGCGCGCTGGGCAAGGCCGAGCTGCACCGCTTCACGCGCTTCGTGTCGGTGCAGCCGCGCTACAGCCTGCTGTTCCGCGAGATCGAGCGCGAGCTGCTGCCGCTCGCGGCCGAAGAGGGCCTGGGCGTGATTCCCTACAACCCGCTGGCCGGCGGCCTGCTCACCGGCAAGTACAAGCCCGGTGCCAAGCCCGAGGAAAACACCCGCTTCACCCTCGGCACCGCCGGCGGCATGTACCAGGACCGTTACTGGAACGACCGCAGCTTCGACACCGTGACCCAGCTGCACGCCCTGGCCGACGAAGCCGGCGTGCCGCTGGCCACGCTGGCCGTGGCGTGGGTCATGGCCAACCCGCTGATCACCGCGCCGCTGCTGGGCGCCAGCCGCCCCGAGCAGCTCGACGCCACCGTGGCCGCCGCCGGCTACGTGCTCGACCCGGCGCTCAAGCAGAAGCTCGACGCGCTCACCGCCGAGTACCGCAAGGGCGACGCGCCCCGCTGAGCGAACGGGCGTGCGGGCGCCCGGATGGCCTGCGCGCAGTACGTGCTTGGGCCATGCGGGAGAATCGCGCCCGGCATGACCACATCCCACCCC
>NZ_JBWKXQ010000086.1:0-21143 GCF_059423125.1 Variovorax sp. GW531-E2
GGGTCGCCTTTTCTTTGCTTACTTTCTTTTGGCGAAGCAAAAGAAAGTAAGTCCGCCGCCGGGCGGAACTCCCGGCCTCGGGAAGCAAAAGAACCCCCTAGCCCCACCGAGGCACAGCCTCATCCTTCAACTGCTGCCTAAGCACCCCATAGTCAGGCACAACACTTTCAACGGTTTCCCAAAACCGATGCGAGTGATCCATCACCCGCAGATGCGCCAACTCATGCGCAACAACGTAGTCGATCACCGGCAAGCGAAAGTGAATCAACCGCCAGTTCAGTCGAATCGACCCATCCGCACTCGCACTCCCCCACCGCGTAGCCGCATTGGAGAGCGACAGCTTCTGCCATGACACCCCCAGCAGCGGCGCAAAGTGATCCAGCCGTTCGATGAACAGCTTGCGAGCCTGCCGCATCAACCAGGCCTGCGCCGCATCCCGAATCTGCGAGGGCGCCGCGTTCTGCGCCACAGCCAACCGCAAAGTGCGTGGCCCACCGCCTTCCACAGCAGGATCGAGCGTCCCGCCCACACTGGCAAACCCGTGCTTCGGATCCAGTCGAATCACCACAGGCTCCCCCAGAAAAGGAAACTCCGCCCCGTCCTCCCAGGCAATCCGCGTCGCCTCGACCCGCGCATTGCGCTGCTGCGTCTCCGCCAGCTTGCGCAGAATCCAGTCGGCCTTCTCACGCACCGCCGCATCGACATCGCGCAACGTGACCCACCGCGGCGCCCGCACCGACAGTCCTTCGGCACCAACCAGAAAACCGATCGTCTTGCGCTGCCCCCGCTTGAACTCGTAGGCCACCCGCGCCGCCCCCAACACCACTTCACGCGTCGCTTGCGGATGCGTGAAGTTCGCCAGCGTCAGCGTGTCAGCCAACGGCACCGCAGGACGCGGATCAACAGGTCCGACAGGTGAAGGCGTGACAGCCACCACCGGCACAGGAGCAGCAGGTGGCACAGGCGCAGGCGCCTTCTTCCGCGGCCGCCGCGGCGGCGCAGCAGCAGGCGCCGGCGTGCTCCCCAGCCCCTCGAAGAGGTCCATCGTGAACTGCAACATTCCCCGCATGTCGGGCCCGGGTCTGAGGGTGGCGCGTCAGCCCGCTTCGCGCGGCAACGTCTGCTGCGGCTGCGCCGGGGTGTCGCTGTAAGCCTCGGGGTCGAGGCGGCGCATCTCGGCCTCGATCCAGGCTTCGACTTCGCGCATCAGCTCGTCGGGCTTGCGGCCCACGCTCGAGATCGCCGGGCCGATCGACACGTCGACCACGCCGGGGCGCTTGATGAAGGCCTTGCGCGGCCAGACCTTGGCCGAGGTGACGGCGATCGGGATCACGGGCACGCCGGTCTCGCAGGCCAGGCGCGTGCCGCCGCTCTTGTAGGTGCCCTTCTGGCCACGCGGAATGCGCGTGCCTTCGGGGAACATGATGATCCAGATGCCCTGCGCGAGCAGCTTGCGGCCCTGGTTCACCACCTTGTTGAACGCCTGCGCGCGCTGGCTCCGGTCGATGTGGATCATGTCCAGCCGCGCCATCGCCCAGCCGAAGAACGGCACGTAGATCAGTTCCTTCTTGAAAACGAAGGCCAGCGGATGCGGCATCAGCGTGGGCATGAGGAAAGTCTCGAGCGTGGACTGGTGCTTCACCAGCAGCACCGCGCCGGCGAGTTGGTCGGTCGGCAGGTTTTCCATGCCGGTCACGCGGGTCTTGATGCCCAGCAGCACGCGCGCGCCACCGATGGCCCAGCTGAGCCATTGCTCGGCCATCCAGTACAGCGGAATGCCGCGCTTCCAGAGCGAGCTGACGCACATGATGATGCCCCAGGGCACCACGGTGACAAGCATCCACAGGGCGTGGAGAACGGAACGAAGAAACGCCATCAGACAGCCACCTGCAGTGCAGCCCGCGCTTCGCGCGCGAGCAAAAAGTCGACAAAGGCGGCGAGGTCTTCATGCACCCTCGTGTCCGCCGGATATTCGGGAGGCAGCGGGTGAACCCCGCGGCACGCCGCGCCCATGCCCGTGAGCAGCAAGTGCGGTTCGCAGCCGGCCGCAGCGCCGGCCTGCAGGTCACGCAGGCTATCGCCCGCGGTGGGCACGCCCTTCAGGTCGATGCCGAAGCGGTCGCCGATCTGAAGGAACAGCCCTTCCTTGGGCTTGCGGCAGTCGCAGCCTTCGTCGGGGCTGTGCGGGCAATAGAACACCGCATCCACCTTGCCGCCCACGGCCGCGAGCATCTTGTGCATCTTGGCGTGCATGGCGTTGAGCGAGGCCATGTCGAACAGCCCGCGGCCCAGGCCCGACTGGTTCGACGCCACCACCACGTGCCAGCCCGCATGGTTCAGGCGCGCCACGGCCTCGAGCGCACCGGGCAGCGGCGTCCACTCGATGTCGCTCTTGACGAAATCTTCGCGGTGCACGTTGATCGTGCCGTTGCGGTCGAGGATGACGAGCTTCATGGCGGAACCGCTCCTGGTGGAGGGATGGGGCACGGGGTCAGACAGCCAGCCGCTCGAGCTGCGCCACGCGGTTCATCGCGCTGTGCAGCGACATCAGCAGGCCCAGGCGGTTCAGCCGCAGGTCGGCCTGCTCGGCATTGACCATCACGTCGGTGAAGAACGCATCGACCGGTTCGCGCAGCGCGGCCAGCGTCTGCAGCGAGCCGGTGTAGTCGCCCGCGTCGAACTGGGCGTTGGCGGCGGGCACGACCTGCGCCATGGCGGCGTGCAGCGCCTTCTCGGCGGGCTCCTGCAGCAGCAGTTCGCTGACATGCGCGTCGGCCTCGGGTGCCTTCTTCAGGATGTTGCCGATGCGCTTGTTGGCGGCGGCCAGCGCGGCGGCGGCGGGCAGTGCGGCGAAGGCGCGCACGGCCGCCAGCAGCTTGGGCACTTCGCCCAGGCGCTGCGGCAGCGGGGCCAGCACGGCGTCGACTTCCTGGGCGCTGGCGCCCTGCTCGCGCAGGCTGCCGGCGAGGCGGTCGAGGATGAAGTCGCGCAGCTCGACGGTGGCCTTGCTGCTGTCGAAGCCGTCGATGGCGCTGAACTGCGCGGCGGCGTCCTGCAGCAGGGCGTCGAGCCCCAGCGCGAGGTCTTTCTCGATCAGCATGCGGATCACGCCCAGCGCGTGGCGGCGCAGCGCGAACGGGTCGCGGTCGCCGGTGGGCAGGTTGCCGATGCCGAACATGCCGACCAGCGTCTCAAGCTTGTCGGCCAGCGCGACCACGAGGCCCACGCTGTTGCGCGGCAGCTCGTCGCCGGCGAAGCGTGGCTTGTAGTGGTCTTCGATGGCGTCGGCCACGGCGGCGTCGAGGCCGTCGTGCAGCGCGTAGTAGCGGCCCATCGTGCCCTGCAGCTCGGGGAACTCGCCGACCATGTCGGTCACGAGGTCGGCCTTGGCCAATTGGGCGGCCTGGGTCGCCTGCGCAGCCAGCGTGGCGTCGCCGAGTTTTTCGGCAATGCCGCGCGCGATGTGCATCACGCGCTGCACGCGTTCGCCCTGCGTGCCGAGCTTGTTGTGATAGACCACCTTGCCCAGCGACTCGACGCGCGAGGCCAGCGATTTCTTGCGGTCCTGGTCGAAGAAGAACTTGGCGTCGGCCAGGCGCGGGCGCACCACGCGCTCGTTGCCGCCGGTCACGGCGCTCGCGTCGTCGGGGCTGATATTGCTCACGACGAGGAACTTGTTGGTGAGCTTGGCTTGCGCGTCGAGCAGCGGGAAGTACTTCTGGTTGGCCTTCATCGTGAGGATGAGGCACTCCTGCGGCACTTCGAGGAACTCGCGCTCGAAGCTGCAGACCAGCACGTTGGGGCGTTCGACCAGCGCCGTGACTTCGTCGAGCAGCGCGTCGTCGTGGATCGGCACCGAGCCGCCACCCACCGTCACGGCGGCGGCCGCGAGCTGGCGTGCGATTTCGGCGCGGCGCGCTTCAAAGCTCGCGATGACGGCGCCGTCGTCCTGCAGCTGCAGGGCGTAGCTGTTGGCATCGCGCAGCACCACGGGGTCGACCGCCGCTTCGAAGCGGTGGCCGTGCGTCTCGCGGCCGGCCTTCAGGCCCAGCGCCTCGATGGGCACCACGGTGTCGGCATGCAGCGCCACCAGGCCGTGCGCGGGGCGCACGAAGCTCACGCTGCTCCAGCCGGGCAGCTCGCAGCCGCTTTCGAGCTGGTAGCTCATGACCTTGGGGATCGGCAGCTTGGCGATGGCTTCGGCCAGGGCCTTCTGCAGGCCTTCGGCCAGCGTGGCGCCCTTGGCGGTGCTTTCGTAGAACAGGGCTTCGGCCTTGCCGTCCATGGCGCGCTTGAGGCCCGGCACAGCCGAGGCATCGGCGCCGAGGGCGGCCAGGCGCTTGAGCAGCGCGGGCGTGGGCTGGCCCGAAGCGTCGAGCCCCACGGCCACGGGCATGAGCTTTTGCGACACGGCCTTGTCGGCGGCGCGCTCGGCCACGTGCGTGAGGTGGGCGGCCAGGCGGCGCGGCGAAGCGTAGGGCGTGAGCACCGAGCCGGCTTCGGCCAGGCCTTGGGCCACGAGCTGGTCGCGCAGCACGCCCGCGAAAGCCTCGCCGAGCTTCTTCAGCGCCTTGGGCGGCAGCTCTTCGACAAACAGTTCAACCAGCAGGGAGTTCTTGTTGTTCATGGGGGTCGTCATCGCTCAGGCGGCTTTCTTCGGGGGCATCTGCGCGACCCATTCGCGCGGGGCCATCGGGAAGCCCAGGCGCTCGCGGCTGTCGTAGTAGCTCTGCGCCACGCTGCGCGCGAGGTTGCGGATGCGGCCGATGTAGGCCGCGCGCTCGGTCACGCTGATCGCGCCGCGCGCGTCCAGCAGGTTGAAGCTGTGCGCAGCCTTCAGCACCTGCTCGTAGGCCGGCAGCGCGAGCTGCTCGGTCATGAGGTGCTTGGCCTGCTTCTCGTGCGCGGCAAAGGCGGTGAAGAGGAACTCGGCGTCGCTGTGCTCGAAGTTGTAGGTCGACTGCTCGACCTCGTTCTGCTTGTAGACGTCGCCGTAGCTCAGGCCGTCGGTCCAGGTCAGGTTGTAGACGTTGTCCACGCCCTGCAGGTACATGGCCAGGCGTTCCAGACCGTAGGTGATCTCGCCGGTGATGGGCTTGCAGTCGATGCCGCCGACCTGCTGGAAGTAGGTGAACTGCGTCACTTCCATGCCGTTGAGCCAGACCTCCCAGCCCAGGCCCCAGGCGCCGAGCGTGGGGTTCTCCCAGTCGTCTTCGACGAAGCGGATGTCGTTCTTCTTCAGGTCGAAGCCCAGGGCCTCGAGGCTGCCGAGGTAGAGCTCGAGGATGTTGCTGGGCGCGGGCTTGAGCACGACCTGGTACTGGTAGTAGTGCTGCAGGCGGTTGGGGTTCTCGCCGTAGCGGCCGTCCTTGGGGCGGCGGCTGGGCTGCACGTAGGCGGCCTTCCAGGGCTCGGGGCCGAGCGCGCGCAGGAAGGTGGCGGTGTGCGAGGTGCCCGCGCCCACTTCCATGTCGTACGGTTGCAGCAGCGCACAGCCCTTGTCGGCCCAGTACGACTGCAGTTTGAGAATGATTTGCTGGAAGGTCAACATGAAGCTGGCCGGCGTCGGGGGCCGGACATTGGACGGGACGGTGGCGCGGCACACGCCGCGAAAGGCGACGATTTTACGTTCGCGGGAGGGCATCTCTCCCACAGCCGCTCGGGATGCCGGCTGCCGCGACAGCCCGTGCGGCTGTGGGACAAAGCCCGGCCCCGCACGCTTTTTTGCGTTTCCCGCCGCTTTCGGCACTTTCCTGCGCTTTCCCCCTCTCTCACTGCAT
This sequence comes from Variovorax sp. GW531-E2, assembly GCF_059423125.1. NCBI lineage: Bacteria > Pseudomonadati > Pseudomonadota > Betaproteobacteria > Burkholderiales > Comamonadaceae > Variovorax > Variovorax sp. GW531-E2. The sequence goes on from NZ_JBWKXQ010000086.1 coordinate 5,781, forward strand.
GGCATCGCCCCACATCGGCCCCGACACCCCGTTTTTCATCGTGCTCAACGCCGGCTCCGGCAGCGAAGACGCCGCGCAGGCCCGGCAGGTCATCGACGACGCCTTTGCCGCGGACGGCCGCCGGCACCGCGTGTTCCTCGTGGACGGCCCCGGCCGCGTGCAGGCGCTGGCGCGCGAAGCGGTCGAACGGGCCCGGGCCGTGGGCGGCGTGGTGGTGGCCGCGGGCGGCGACGGCACCATCAACGCCGTGGCCCAGGCCACGCTGGGCAGCGGCTGCCCCTTCGGCGTGCTGCCGCAGGGCACCTTCAACTATTTCAGCCGCACCCACGGCATTCCGCGCGACACGGCGCAGGCGCTGCAGGTGCTGCTGGCGCAGCAGCCCCGGGCGGTGCAGGTGGGGCTGGTGAACGACCGCGTGTTCCTGGTGAATGCCAGCATGGGCCTGTATGCCGACCTGCTGGAAGAGCGCGAGAGCCACAAGGCACGCTTCGGCCGCCACCGGTGGATCGCCTTCTACTCGGGCCTGCTGACGGTGCTGCGCGGGCGCCATCGCCACTGGCAACTGCGCATCGCCTCGCACGGCCACGAGCGCGACATCCGCACGCCTACGCTGTTCGTGGGCAACAACCCGTTGCAGCTGATGCAGGCGGGCGTCGACCACGCCGAGGCGCCCGAGCAGGGCCGGCTGACTGCGGTGGCGCTCAAGCCGGTCGGCCTGCTGGCGATGCCGGGGCTGCTGGTGCGCGGTGCGCTCGGGCGGCTGGGCGACGCCGACGAGGTGCTGAGCTTTCCCTTCGAGTCGATGACGGTGAAGGCCGGCCGGCTGCGCACGCCGCGCCGCGTGAAGATCGCCACCGACGGCGAGATCGACTGGGTCGACATGCCCCTGCTGTTCCGCGTGGCGCCCGACCCGCTGTGGCTGGTGCGGCCCGACAGCGCGCCCGAGCTGGAGGCGGCACGGCCATGAGCTGCCTGCTGCAAGTGTCCGACCCGCACTTCGGCACCGAGCAGCCCGAGGTGCTGCAGGCGCTCGAACGCCTGGCGCACGCGCTGGCGCCGCAGGCGGTGCTGCTGTCGGGCGACATCACGCAGCGCGCCACGCGCCGCCAGTTCGCAGCGGCGCGCGCCTTTGCCGAGCGGCTGGCGGCGCCGGTGGTGGCGATTCCGGGCAACCACGACATCCCGCTGTTCCAGCTGGCGGCGCGCGTCTTCTCGCCCTATGGCCGCTACACAGAGGCCTTCGGCACTGACCTGGAGCCGGTGTTCGCCTGCGACGACTGGCTGGTGGTCACGGTCAACACGACGCGCTGGTACCGGCACGAGGACGGCGAGGTGTCGCCCGCGCAGGTCGAGCGCGTCGCGGCGCGGCTGGCGCAGGCTTCGCCCCGGCAGGTGCGCGTAGTCGTGACGCACCAGCCGGTGCTGGTGACGCGGCCCGAAGACCGGCAGAACCGACTGCACGGGCGCGAGGCGGCGGTGGCGCGCTGGACGGCGGCGGGCGCCGACCTGATCGTCGGCGGCCACATCCACCTGCCTTTCGTGCGCCCGCTGGACGAGCGTTTTCCGGGCTGCCCGCCCACGGCCTGGGCGGTGCAGGCCGGCACCGCCGTGTCGATGCGCGTGCGCTGGGACGCGCCGAATTCGGTGAACGTGCTGCGCGCGGAAGCGTCCGGCGACGGCGCGCAGCGCGTGTGCGTGGTCGAGCGCTGGGACCATTCGGCGGCAGACAAAGCCTTCACGCGCGTCGACCTATTGCGGCTTCCGCTTGCCAGCCGCGCGACGGCCCCTTAGGGTTGCGCCGCATGCCTCCTGCGGACACCCTTCTTCTTTCTTCTTCAGCCCCCTTGGTTCTTCTCGCACAACAGCTGGGCGAACACGCCCTGGCCTGGTTCGCGCTCGCGCTGACCGTCTCGGTGCTCGGCGCCGGCCTCGCCTGCCGGATGCTGCAACGGCGCCATCCGCTGCCCGACACCGGCGAGCCTGACGAATCGCGCCTGGCGCTCGGCCTGGGGCTGGGTTTCGTGCTGATCCTTGCGGCGGCGGTGCTGGTCGCGTGGATCGCCTCGCACCTGGGCGACGGCCGCACCATGGGCCGCGCCGACCAGGCGCTGGCCGACGCCATCGCCGCCCACGTGCCGTGGGGCGCGCTGGTGAGCTTCAGCTGGCTCACGCACCTGGGCGACGCGCAACTGCTCGCGCCCGTGTGCGGACTGGTCGCGCTGCTGCTGTGGCGCAACGCGCACCGCGGGCTGGCGCTCGGCTGGGTGACCGCGCTCGGCGGCATCGTGGTGCTGAACCCTGCGCTCAAGCACATCTTTGCGCGGGCCCGACCGGTGCATGACCACGGGCTGGCGCTGGAGACGAGCTTCAGCTTTCCCAGCGGCCACAGCGCGGGCGCGATCGTGAGCTACGGGATGCTGCTGTACCTGGCGCTGCGGCTGCTGCCGGCGCGCTGGCATGTGCCGGCCGCCATGGCCGCGGCGGCAGCCATCGTCACCATCGCCTGCAGCCGGATCTTCCTTCAGGTGCACTTCGCGAGCGATGTCGCGGCCGGCCTGCTGACCGGCCTGGGCTGGCTGCTGGTGTGCGTGAGCAGCCTGGAATACGCAAGACATCGCCGCCAACGCGCGCAGCGTTAAGAACGAAAAAACCCGCCGGGCGCAGCCTCGGCGGGTCTTCCAGAAACACCACGGATCCGGCTGTGCCGGTCCGTCGGTGTTGCCCCCGGAAGGGGGTGGGCGGCTACGCGAAGCGAGCAAGCCTGGGGGAGATCAATACTCCCAGAAGATGCGCTGAAGCTCTTTGGTGTTGTTGGTCTTCGTGAGAGCCACCATCGCCAGGATGCGCGCCTTCTGCGGGCGCAGGTCGTGCGCCACCACCCAGTCGTACTTGTCGTCGGGCTGCTCGGCATTGCGGATCACGAAGCCGTCGGGCACGCGCGAGCTGCGGATGACGATCACGCCGTCGGTGCGTGCCTTCTGCAGGTTCGGCACGATCCGGTCGGCCACCGAGCCATTGCCCGTGCCGCCGTGGATCAGCGCCTTGGCGCCGCTCTTGGCGATCGCGTCGATGGCCACCGAGGACACGCCTTCGTAGCCCATCGCGATCTCGACCGGCGGCAGCGCGGTGATGGTGTCGATGTTGAACTCCGAGTTCGTGGTGTGGCGCTTGACCGGCGCGCGGAACCAGTAGTTCTTGCCCTCGACGATCATGCCCAGCGGACCCCACTGGCTGGAGAACGCGCTGGTCTTGATGTTGACGTTCTTGCTCACGTCGCGGCCGGTGTCGATGTTGTCGCCCATCGTCACCAGCACGCCCTTGCCCATCGCGTCCTTGCTGCCCGCCACGTTCACGGCGTCGTACAGGTTGAGCGCGCCGTCGGCCGACAGGGCCGTGCCCGGGCGCATCGAACCGACCACCACGATCGGCTTGTTGGTGTGCACGGTCAGCGTCAGGAAGTAGGCGGTTTCTTCCAGCGTGTCGGTGCCGTGGGTGATGACGATGCCGTCCACGTCCGACTGCTTGGACAGCGCCGAAACGCGCTTGGCCAGCGTCATCAGGTTGTCGTTGGTGAGGCTTTCCGATGCGACCTGGAACACCTGCTCGCCGCGCACATTGGCGACCTTGGAAAGCTCGGGCAGGCCGGCGATCAGCTTCTCGACGCCGACCTTGGCGGCCGCGTAGGTGGCGCTGTTGACGGCCGACGCGCCGGCACCGGCGATGGTGCCGCCGGTCGCCAGGATCACCACGTTGGGCAGCGCCTGCTGGGCCTGCGCGAGCGCGCTGGCCGCGAGCAGTGCGGCACCGGCCGCAAAGGCACGGAAATGGGTAGAAAAGTACATACGGGCTCCTTGGTTTGAGGATGATTTCTCGAGGCGGCGAGGAAGATACATGAACCATGCCCGCATGCCATGCCGCTGCATGCCGGCATGGCATGCGGTCATGCGCCGGCCTTAGAGGGCCAGCAGCCAGCCCGCCACCGCCGCCAGCCCGACGACCCACACCGGCGACAGGCGCGCGTAGACCAGCAGCCCGAACGCCGCCAGCGCCAGCCCGAAATCGGCCTTCGAGTGGATGGCGCTCGTCCACACCGGGTCGTAGAGCGCGGCGAGCAGCACGCCGACGACCGCCGCGTTGACGCCCGCCATCGCGCGCTGGACACCGTCGCGCTGGCGCAGCGTCTCCCAGAACGGCAGCGCACCCACCACCAGCAGGAAGGCCGGCAGGAAGATGGCCAGCAGCAGCGCCAAGCCACCCACCCATCCGCCGAACGGCCCCGGCATCGCGGCGCCGAGGAAGGCCGCGAAGGTGAACAGGGGCCCCGGCACGGCCTGGGCTGCGCCGTAGCCGGCCAGGAACACGTCGTTCGAAACGAGGCCCGGGGGCACCACACTAGCCTGCAGCAGGGGCAGCACGACGTGCCCGCCACCGAACACCAGCGCGCCCGATTGATAGAAGGAAGCGATGACGGACAGCGGCTGCCACTGTGTCGCCGCAGCCAGCATCGGCAGTGCGACGAGCAGGACGGCGAACAGGCCCAGCAGCGCGGCGCCCGTCGCCTTGCTCACGCCGTGGTCGCGGTGCTGCGCGGCGGGAAGGTGGCCGGGCGGCAGCGCCCAGCGGCCGACGACGGCCCCGGCGACGATGGCGGCGATCTGCCCCATGGCCGAAGGCACCGCGAGCACCAGCAGCGCCGCAACGATGGCCACGCCGGCACGCAACCGGTCGGGGCACAGCGACTTCGCCATGCCCCACACCGCCTGCGCCACGACGGCCACCGCGACGACCTTCAGCCCGTGCACCGCGCCCGATTGGGCCAGACCCGCCCAGTGCGTGACGCCGGCTGCAAAGAGGATGAGCGCCACGGCGGACGGCAGCGTGAACCCGAGCCACGCCGCCAGCGCCCCGCCCCACCCCGCGCGGCCGAGCCCCAGCGCGATACCGACCTGGCTGCTCGCGGGTCCGGGCAGGAACTGGCACAGCGCCACGAGGTCGGAATAGCGCTTGTCGTCGAGCCACTTGCGGCGCTCCACAAACTCCGTGCGGAAGTAGCCCAGGTGCGCCACCGGACCGCCGAAAGAGGTCAGGCCGAGCTTCAGGAAAGCGAGAAAGACTTCGAGCACCGAGCCCCTGACAGGCGAGGCGCCCGTGCCGTCAGCGGCCGGTGGTGGGGCGGCATGTTTGGAGTGGTGGTGGTGCTTCATGGGCGATGACGTCGAATGCGCATCCGCCGGTGCGCCTCAGCATTGGGTGCGTCCGGGCCGGAAGAAGACCGCGGCCAGCGCAACGATCGCCAGCGCCGCGATCCACAGCGGCCACAGACCGAAGGGCGCGACCCAGCGCGCGAAAGGCGTGAGCCCGCGCCGGCCCTCGACCGGCGCTTCGAGCACGCCGCGCGTGAGACGCGGCAGCTGGTGCGTGACGCGGCCCGCGGCGTCGATCACCACGGTGGCGCCGGTGTTGGTGGACCGCACCATCGGCCGCGCGAACTCGAGCGCACGCATGCGCGAGATGGCCAGGTGCTGGTCGATGGCGACCGAGTCGCCGAACCAGGCGATGTTGCTGACGTTGAGCAGGACGGTCGGTGCCGTGGCCTCGTCGCGGAAGTTCGCGCCGATCTCGTCGCCGAACAAATCTTCGTAGCAGATGTTGGGCGCGATGCGCTGGCCCTGCCAGACGAAGGGCGCCTGCGCGAGGCCGCCGCGCTCGAAGTCGCCCAGCGGGATGCTCATCATGCGGATGAACCAGCGAAAGCCCGGCGGAATGAATTCGCCGAAGGGCACGAGGTGGTGCTTGCTGTAGGCGTAGGGCTGCGCCGCGCCGCCGGGCATGAAGCCGAGCACGGCGTTGCGGTAGGTGCCCGGCCCGTCGCCGAGCGGCAGGCCGACGATGGCGGCCTGCTGCGAGCCCGGCTGGCCGTAGCGTTCCTGGATGCTGTCGAGGTAGCCGGCGGGCAGCTGGCGCGGCAGCAACGGCAGCGCCGTTTCGGGCGTGACCACGAGCTGGGCCTTGGCGTCGCGCAGCTGTTCGGCGTACCAGCGCAAGGCGGTTTCGATGCCGCCGCCCGGAATGAATTTCTCGTCCTGCGGAATGTTGCCCTGCAGCAGCGCGACCTGCAGCGTGCCGGCAGTGCCCTGCGCGCCGCGCGCATCGGCAGGCAGCGGCGAGACAAGGTTCGGCAGCACGAAGACCACGGCGAGCAGCACCCCGGCCAGCGCCGTCGGCGCCACGCCGCGCAGCGACAGGCGCCGCGCGACCAGCGCCACGGCCAATGCCGCCGCAGCGCCGATGCCGTACACGCCGCCCCACGGCGCCAGCGCGGCCAACGGGCCGTCGACATGGGCATAGCCGCCCGCGCCCCAGGGAAAGCCGGTGAACCAGCTGCCGCGCACGAGCTCGGCCAGCGTCCACAGCGCCGCGAACACGAAGGCACCGGCGACGCGCCCCGTCGGCCCGCGCACCACGAACCAGGCGCAGGCCACGGCGTAGTAGAGCCCGAGCGCCGCAGCCAGCGCGAGCACGGCGATCACCGCCAGCGGCGCCGGCAGCCCGCCGTAGGTGTGCATCGAGATGAAGAGCCACCAGAAGCTGCCGGTGAGCCAGGCGGTCGCGAACACCCAGCCGTGCAGGCCGGCGCGGCGCCAGCCCGCGCCTTGGGCGCGCAGGCCGTCGAGCAGCCAGACCAGCCCGGCCAGCGACAGCAACTGCAGCCACCACAGCGGACGGCCGTCGCCCGGCCAGGCGATGGACAGGGCCTGCGCCACGCCCGCCAGGCCGAAGCCGAGCAGGCGCAGCAGCCCGGAGGCGGCAGAAGAAGGGGGAGAGGTGGGCGAGACGCGGGCCGGGGCCGCTGCTGCGGGCGCCGGCATCAGTCGGCCGCGTCGCCGCCGCGCGCCGGCGACACCCGGAACCAGCGCACCGCGCCGCCCTTGGTGTGCAGCACGACGAAGTCGAAGCCGCCGATGGCGTGGTGCTCGCCGCGCTTGGGCACGTGGCCCATCTCGTGCGCGATGAGTCCGCCGATGGTGTCGAAGTCTTCGCTCAGCTGTTCTTCGTTGAAGACGATGCCGAAGGCCTCGGCCACGCGCTCGATGGGCGTGTCGCCCGAGACGCGGTAGGTGTGGTCGGCCAGGCCGAAGATGTCGCCCTCGTCTTCGGCGATGTCGAACTCGTCTTCGATCTCGCCGACGATCTGCTCGAGCACGTCCTCGATGGTGATGAGGCCGGCCACGCGGCCGAACTCGTCGATGACGATGGCCAGGTGGTTGCGGTTGCCGCGGAACTCGCGCAGCAGGTCGTTCAGGCCCTTGCTCTCGGGCACGAAGGTGGCCGGGCGCAGCAAGGCGCGGATGTTCAGGCCCGGCGCGCGCTGCAGCTTGAGCAGGTCTTTCGCGAGCAGGATGCCGATGATGTTTTCTTTTTCGCCCTCGTAGACCGGAAAGCGCGAGTGCGCGGTCTGGATCACGGCGTGCAGCAGCGCGTCGAAGGGCGCGTCGATGTTCACGAGGTCCATGCGCGGCGCCGCGACCATCACGTCACCGGCCGTCATGTCGGCCATGCGCAGCACGCCTTCGAGCATCACGCGCGATTCGGCGCCGATCACCTCGTTGTCCTCGGCATCGGCGAGGGTTTCGATCAGCTCGTCGCGCGAATCGGGGCCGGGGTGGATGAATTCGGCGAGCTTCTGGAGAAAGCCACGCTTGTCTTCCCGTTCAACGGGAGCGCGTTCAGGGTGAGGGTCGGCCACTGCGGGAGGGCGGAGTTGAAGAGAGACAAGGATAACGGATTGCGCATGACAGGCTCTACCGTCCGGCCGGCATAGGCCGGCCCTGCCCGCTCAGGGGGCCGATTTGCTTCTTGCGTCGCGCATGCCGCTGCGCACTTCCTGCAGGCTCGCCAGGAAGGCCCAGAACTGCTTGGCGCGGCTCTTGAGCGCGAAATCGACGGCGGCGTAGTGCTCCAGCGCGATCTCGCTCATGCGGCTGTCGAAGGTGGCGGTGGGCAGCTGCAGGTGGGCTTCCGACTCGGAGCCGCTGCGCACCACGGTGGCACCGGCGTTGCGGGCGATCTTGAGCATGGCGGCGTTTTCGCTCAGCGCATGGATGAAGAGCATGCCCACGCCTTCGTTGCGCGCGGCGACCACGGCGCGCTCGAACAGGCGCGCGCCATAGCCGCGGCCGCGGGCGTGCGACGACACGGACACGCCGAATTCAGCGCAGTCGCTGTGCTGGTCGCCGGGTGCGTAGGCCACATGCGCCATCGCGATCAGGTCGAGGCGGCGGTTGTAGATGCCGAACAGTTCGTCACGGTCGAAGTCCAGGCCTTCGACATAACGCAGGACCTGCTCGTCGGCCGCGGCATAGCCGAAGCGCAGGTAGCGGTCGTGCGGCGTCAGGTCCAGCAGGTGGCGCGCGATGCGTTCGCGTTCGCGCGGGCCGATCGAGCGGATCGGCACCATGACGGGTGGGGGCGCGCTGACGGCGCGCGGTTGCGCCTCAACCATCGGCGCCTTCAGGAAAGAGCCGAGGCCGAGAGACGCTTTGAGGAGGGTCTTGGCGGTAAGCATGGCTCCAATGTAAGGGTTTTCCCTTAATCACCAAGCCTGCAAGGACACTTTCTGGACGCATTCGTGACTCGATACCAGAGTCCGTGGTGTTTACGCAACCAATTTGTGGTTAAACGGGCACAGATGTTGTGGCTTTGACACGATCGAGCACGAAGCTGGTCTTGCAGTCTTCGACGCTGGGGTGCTTCAGCAGGGTGTCCATGATGAAGCGGCTGTAGTGCGCCATGTCGGCCACCACCACGCGCAGCAGGTAGTCCATGTCGCCGGTGAGGGCCGCGCACTCGACCACCTCGGGCCAGGTCTGCACGCTGGCGCGGAACAGGTCCATGGGGTTGCGCTTGTGGGTTTCGGTGTGCTTTTCGAGCCGCACGTTCAGGTAGGCCGTGAGGCCCAGGCCGACCGCCTCGGGCTGGACCAGCGCCACGTAGCGGTCGATGACCTTGTGCTCTTCGAGCCGCTTGACCCGCCGCAGCACGGCGCTGGGCGACAGGCTGACCTGCTCCGCGATCTGGTCGTAGGTGGCGCGGCCGTCTGCTTGCAGCATGCGCAAAATGAGCCGATCTATCTTGTCGAGTGCTTCCATTTCTTCATTTTTGCAGTTTTACTGCGTCATGGCCACCCAGGGCGCCCAGAAACGCAGAAAACCTGAATGCCTTCCGCCCTACAGTGCAGCACGGCCCGGATCCGGGCTTTTGTTTTCCTTTCTGCACAACTTCCCCACTTTCCGGAGACAGCACCCATGAGCCACGCCGACGCCCCCGCCTTCACGCCCTGGGAGAACCCGATGGGCACCGACGGCTTCGAATTCATCGAGTACGCGGCCCCCGATCCGGTCGCGATGGGCAAGGTGTTCGAGCGCATGGGCTTCGTGGCCATCGCCAAGCACCGCCACAAGAACGTGCTGCTGTACCGCCAGGGCACGATCAACTTCATCCTGAACGCCGAGCCCGATTCGTTCGCGCAGCGTTTCGCGCGCGAGCACGGCCCGAGCGTGTGCGCCATCGCCTTCCGCGTGCAGGACGCCAAGCAGGCCTACGAGCGCGCCACCGCGCTGGGCGCCTGGGGCTTCGCCGACAAGGCCGGCCCGGGCGAGCTGAACATCCCCGCCATCAAGGGCATCGGCGACAGCCTGATCTACCTGGTGGACCGCTGGCCGGGCAAGAACGGCGCGCAGCCGGGCGACATCGGCAACATCGGCTTCTACGACGTGGACTTCGAGGCGCTGCCGGGCGTGTCGTCGCAGGACGCGCTGGCGCGCAAGGGCAACGGCCTGACCTACATCGACCACCTGACGCACAACGTGTACCGCGGCCGCATGGACGTGTGGGCCAATTTCTACGAGAAGCTCTTCAACTTCCGCGAAGTGAAGTACTTCGACATCGAAGGCCAGGTGACGGGCGTGAAGAGCAAGGCCATGACCAGCCCCTGCGGCAAGATCCGCATCCCGATCAACGAAGAGGGCAAGGAACAGGCCGGCCAGATCCAGGAGTACCTGGACATGTACAAGGGCGAGGGCATCCAGCACATCGCCATGGGCTCGGACGACCTGTACGAGAGCGTCGACGCGCTGCGCGCCAACGGCGTGACGCTGCTGGACACCATCGACACGTACTACGAGCTGATCGACAAGCGCATTCCCGGCCACGGCGAAAGCGTGGCCGAGCTGAAGAGCCGCAAGATCCTGATCGACGGCAAGAAGGACGCGCTGCTGCTGCAGATCTTCAGCGAGAACCAGCTGGGCCCGATCTTCTTCGAGTTCATCCAGCGCAAGGGCGACGACGGCTTCGGCAACGGCAACTTCAAGGCGCTGTTCGAGAGCATCGAGCTCGACCAGATGCGCCGTGGCGTGCTGAGCGCCGCAAAATAAGGCGCTTCACCACTGCCCTGGAGCCCGGCATGCGCCACGCGTCTTCTTCGACTGTCGTCACTTCCTTCGTCGCGGCAGTTGCCGCTGCTGTCGTGCTCTCGGGCTGCGCCTCGGCGCCGACCGCGGCCGGCGCGGGCGCCTCGCACCTGGACACGGTGCAGAAGGCGGCGGTGCTGCGCATCTGCACGCCGGGCGACTACCGGCCCTTCAGCTTCCAGAAGGCCGACGCCTCGTTCGAAGGCATCGACGTCGACCTGATGACCGGCTTCAGCGCCAGCCTCGGCGCCAAGCCCGAATGGGTCAAGACGACGTGGGCCAACCTGCTGCCCGACCTGGCCGCGGGCAAATGCGACATCGCCGTGGGCGGCGTGTCGGTGACCACCGACCGCCAGAAGCGCGCCTTCTTCAGCGCGCCGTACATGGTCAACGGCAAGACGCCCATCGCGCGCTGCGCCGACGTGGCCAAGTACCAGAGCGTGGCGGCCATCGACCAGCCGTCGACCCGCGTGATCTTCAACCCGGGCGGCAGCAACGAACGCTTCGCCCGCACCAACTTCAAGCAGGCCAAGCTCACGCTGCATGGCGAGAACGTCACGATCTTCGACGAGATCCTGGCCAACCGCGCCGATGTGTTCGTCACCGAATCGGCCGAGGCCATCACGCAGCAGAAGCTCAAGCCCGGGCTGTGCGCGGTGAACCCCGACAAGCCGCTGCAGTACGGCGAGATGGCCTGGATGCTGCCGCGCGACGACGTGGCTTTCAAATCGTATGTCGACCAATGGCTGCACCTGCAGCAAGCCGGCGGCGACTTCCAGCGCGTGATGGACCGCTGGCTCAAATAACCCGAGAAACCGAACGCCCCATGGATTCCCCTGCCGCCGTTGTCACTCCCGCCGTCTATGGCGCATCTGATCGCCCGCCGCGTGGCGACTACTCGCGCGGCGGTTCGGTGCAAGCCGACTACACCTGCCCGCAGGACTGGGCCAGCTACACGGCGGCCGACCACGACACCTACAAGCGGCTGTACGAACGCCAGGCCGCGCAGCTGACGGGCCTGGCCTGCGATGCCTTCATCAAGGCGCTGCCTCTGCTCGGCGTGAAGGACCGCATCCCGCGCTTCGAGGAACTCAACGAGCGCCTGCACCGCGCCACCGGCTGGGAGATCGTCGCGGTGCCGGGGCTGATTCCCGAGTTGCCTTTCTTCACGCTGCTGGCGAACCGCAAGTTCCCGGTGACCGACTGGATCCGCAAGCCCGAAGAGTTCGACTACATCGTCGAGCCCGACGTGTTCCACGACCTGTTCGGCCACGTGCCGATGCTGTTCGACCCGACCTTCGCCGACTACGTGCAGCGCTACGGCCAGGGCGGCATCAAGGCGCACGAGTTGGGCGCCGGCGAGAAGCTGGCGCGGCTGTATTGGTACACGGTCGAGTTCGGCCTGATCCGCCAGCCCGAGGGCCTGCGCGCCTACGGCGCCGGCATCCTGAGCTCAGTCGGCGAACTGCAGCACGCGGTGCGCAGCCCCGAGCCGCACCGCCTGCCGCTCGACCTGCTGCGCACCATGCGCACGCAATACAAGATCGACACCTACCAGGCCAACTACTTCGTGATCGAGAACTTCGCACAGCTCTTTGATCTCACGGCACCCGACTTCACGCCGCTGTACCGCGCGCTCGAGGTGCAGCCCGACATTCCGGCCGGCGTGCTGCTGCCGGGCGAATCCGGCAACGCCTGATCGGCATCTGTGTGACTCCCGCGCGCACGGCGGCTATCGCCTGCGCGACACCGGGTATGCGCCCCTAGGACAAGCCCGCTGGCGGGTGGGAGGCATTGGCTCCCACAATCCGCGCCAAAGGAGCTTGCATGCAGACATCCGCGCGACAGAACTACCCGGCCGGCGTGCCGCACGAGATTCATCCGGAGCAGTACCGCTCCCTGCCTCACATGTTCGACGAGGCCTTCGGCCGCTACAAGGACCGTCCGTTCTCGGTCTGCATGGAGCGCTGGATGTCGTACGGCGAGCTCGACACGCTCTCGAAGGCGATGGGCGCCTGGCTGCAATCGCAGGGCCTCGCGCCCGGTGCGCGGGTGGCGATCATGCTGCCCAACGTGCCGCAGTTCGCGGTCACGATGTGCGCCGTGCTGCGCGCGGGCTACACCTGCGTCAACGTCAATCCGCTGTACACGGCGCGCGAGCTGGAGCACCAGCTCAAGGACTCCGGCGCCACCGCCATCGTCATCCTCGAGAACTTTGCCGCCACGCTCGAACAGGTGATCGAGCGCACGCCCGTCAAGCACGTGGTGATGACCGCGATGGGCGACCTGCTCGGCGGGCTGTACGGCACGTGGATCACAGTCGCCGTGCGCCACCTGGCCAAGATGGTGCCGCCCTACAAGCTGCCGCTGAGCGACGGCCGCACGGTCACGCCGCTCAAACAGGCGCTTGCCGAAGGCCGCGGGCGCACGCTCGGGCCCGACCAGAGCACGCTCGATTCGATCGCCTTCCTGCAGTACACAGGCGGCACCACCGGCCTGTCGAAGGGTGCGGTGCTGACCCACCGCAACATCGTGGCCGCCACGCTGCAGGCCGAGGCCTGGTTCACGCCCGCGCTGGCGCGGGCCGGCGACCTGGCGAAGGTCAACAGCATCGCCGCGCTGCCGCTATATCACATCTTCGCGCTGACCCTGTGCCTGCTGGTGATCCGCCAGGGCTCGCACATGACGCTGATTCCGAACCCGCGCGACTTCAACAAGTTCGTCGCGGTGCTGAAGAAGCGGCCCTTCCACATGCTGCCGGCGGTGAACACCTTGTTCAACGCGCTGCTGATGCACCCGGAATTCAAGACGGTCGACTTCTCGACGCTGTTCGTGTCGCAGGCCGGCGGCATGGCCGCCTCCGAAGGCACGGCGCGCAAGTGGTTCGAAGCTACCGGCTGCCCGATGATCGAAGGCTGGGGCATGAGCGAGACCTGCGCGATCGGCACCAACAACCCGGTGTCGAACACGAAGTTCACGGGCACCATCGGCCTGCCGTTGCCGAGCATTGAGATCGCGATCAAGGACGATGAAGGCCAATCGCTGCCAATCGGCCAGGCAGGTGAGCTGTGCATCAAGGGCCCGAACGTGATGACCGGCTACTACAACCAGCCCGCCGAAACGGCGGCGGCCTTCACGGCCGACGGCTTCATGCGCACCGGCGACATCGCGGTGATGCAGGAAGACGGCTACAGCCGGATCGTCGACCGCAAGAAGGACATGATCCTCGTGAGCGGTTTCAACGTGTTCCCCAACGAGCTGGAGAACGTGATCTCGCTGTGCCCTGGCGTCGTCGAATGCGCGGCCGTGGGCGTGCCGGACGAGAAGCAGGGCGAAGCCATCAAGGTCTTCGTGGTCCGCAAGGACCCGACGCTGACGGAAGACGCCGTGCTCCAGTACTGCAACGGACAGCTCACCGGCTACAAGCGGCCGAAGCACATCGAGTTCCGCGAGTCGCTGCCCAAGACCAACGTGGGGAAGATCCTGCGGCGCGAGCTGCGCACCAGCGCCAGTGCCTGAGCGCGTGGGGCACCAAGGGGAAGCCAGCGCCGGGCTGCCGGCGAATGTCGTCGTGTTCGAGCGGGGCTGGCTGTCTTCGAACAACATCCTCTTCGTCGGAGCCGAGGAAACGGCGCTGGTCGACACCGGCTATGCCACGCATGCCGATCAGACGCTGGCGCTGGTCGAGTCGGTATTGGGCGAACGTCCGCTTGATCGGGTGCTGAACACGCATCTACACAGCGACCACTGCGGGGGGAACGCGGCGTTGCAGCAGCGCTACCCGTCGTTGCGGACGGACATTCCGCCTGGAGAGGCGGCGCTGGTCGAGCGATGGGATGCACAGGGCCTGAGTTTTCTTGCGACGGGGCAGAGTTGCCCGCGTTTTGGCTTCACCGGGTTGCTCGAGCCAGGTACTGAATGCCCGCTGGGAGGCAACACGTGGCAAGTGCATGGGGCTCCAGGTCACGATCCGCACTCTGCGATCTTGTTCGACCCGGTGTCGCGGACCCTGATTTCAGCGGATGCGCTTTGGGAGAACGGGTTTGGCATCGCATTTCCGGAGCTGATGGGCGAGCCCTCGTTCGGTGACATTGCGGCAACACTCGATTTAATCGAGAAGTTGTCGCCTCGGCAGGTGATCCCGGGGCATGGAGGAGTCTTTGGCGATGTCGACCGAGCTTTGCAGACGGCGCGCAAGCGTTTAGCTGGCTTGCAGCGAGACCCTGTGAAGCACGCGCGTCACGCGATGAAGGTGCTGATGAAGTTCAAGCTTCTGGAGCTGCATGCGGTGCCGTACGCTGAGTGGGACGCGTGGCTTTCTGGAACGCCCTATTTCGAGCTGATCCGAGCTCGATTTTTTGCCGATGAGACGCTGGAAGCTCTGACGGGAGAGCTGCTTGCAGAGCTGATTGCAGTTGGCGCGGCGCAATCCGATGCATCAGGGGTCCGTAATAGCTGATTGGTGCTTGTTTGCTCCAATAAAAAAGCGCCCTCTCTTTCGAGTTGGCGCTTTTTATCCATTTGATCTTTGCTTCGCGCAAAGCAAAAAACCCCAGTCATTGCTGACTGGGGTTTTCTGGGCTGTAAGAGCCTGACGATGACCTACTTTCACACGGGAACCCGCACTATCATCGGCGCTGAGTCGTTTCACTGTCCTGTTCGGGATGGGAAGGAGTGGTACCAACTCGCTATGGTCATCAGGCATAAAGGGTTGTCCGATTGATCACACGATCAATCAAACGAATTCATAGAGTTTGGAATCAGCTTTTGGCGAATTATTTTGAATGCGTCAACTTGGCATAACACCTTGATCAGATTGATCAAAGTTATAGGGTCAAGCCGCACGAGCAATTAGTATCAGTTAGCTTAACGCATTACTGCGCTTCCACACCTG
>NZ_JBWKXQ010000087.1:0-21086 GCF_059423125.1 Variovorax sp. GW531-E2
AATCGAAACCGCCCCGAACCCCACCGCCACGGTGGTCCTGATGCACGGCCTGGGTGCCGACGGCAACGACTTCGTGCCGATCGCCGGCGAGCTCGACCTGTCGGCCGTGGGCCCGGTGCGCTTCGTGTTCCCCAACGCACCGGTGATTCCGGTCACGCTGAACAGCGGCTACCAGATGCCGGCGTGGTTCGACATTGCCGGGCCCGATTTCAATGTGCAGGAAGACGCCGCGGGCCTGCGCCGCTCGCAGGCCACCATCGAGGCCGTGATCGCGAATGAAAAGGCCCGCGGCATTGCCGCCAGCCGCATCGTGGTGGCCGGTTTTTCACAGGGCTGCGCCATGGCGCTGCTGACCGGGCTGCGCCATACCGAGCGCCTGGCCGGCATCGTCGGCCTGTCGGGCTGGCTGCCGCTGGCGGCCAGCACCGCCGCCGAGCGCCATGCCGCCAACCACGACACGCCGGTGTTCCTCGGCCACGGCCGGCAGGACCCGATGGTGCCCCTGGCACGCGCCACGCAATCGCGCGACGCGCTCGCCGCCCTGGGCTACACCGTCGAATGGCACGAGTACGCGATGGCGCATTCGGTCTGCATGGAAGAAGTGGCCGACCTGAACGATTTCCTGCTGCGCGTGCTGCGCTGAAGCACAGGCCGCTGCGGCAATCCACGAGACATACACAGAAGGAGACAGCCCATGATCCTCGTCATCGGACACGCGCTGGCAAAGGCCGACACCCTGCAGGCGATGCTGGCCATCAGCGTGGAACACGTGCTGCGCTCGCGCGCCGAGCCCGGCTGCATCTCGCATGACGTCACGACCGACGTGCAAGACCCGCTGCAGCTCACCTTCGTGGAGCGCTGGAGCGACATGGCGGCGCTGCAGGCGCACTTTCGCGTCGACGCGTCGCGCGCTTTCGGCAAGGCGCTCGCGGCCATGGCCGACGGCGTGCCGTCGATCCATGTCTACCAGTCGGAGGAGATCGACCTGTCGGCGGGCCGCCCCAAGGCCTGAATTTCGAACCCCGCTGCGCGCCGCAAGGCCGGTGGTATTTGAGAGGGCTGCTATGAAAAAAGTAGCAAAAAACAGCATAGCCGGATGCGGGATTCCCTGCTTCAGCAGTGCCTGTCCGCCCGTGCTACCTTCCAGCCCCACAGAAGATTGATGGGTCATAAGAACATGAGCAACAGATTGCAGGAGAGGCTGGGTGCACTCCCGGCCGCGCGATTGAAGGGAATGCGTCGCGGCATCGAGAAGGAAAGCCTGCGCGCGCTGCCCGACGGCAAGCTGGCCCTCACGCCGCATCCGCTGGCGCTGGGCTCGGCGCTCACGCATCCGCACATCACGACCGACTTCAGCGAATCGCAGCTCGAACTCATCACGGGCGTGCACGCGGGCGTGGAGTCGGCGCTCGAAGAGCTCACGCGGGTGCACCAGTTCACCTACCGCGTGCTCGACCAACTCGGCGACGAGCGCCTGTGGGTGTCGAGCATGCCCTGCGGCCTGCCGACCGACGAGACCATTCCGATCGGCCGCTACGGCTCGTCGAACGTGGGCCGCGCCAAGAGCGTGTACCGCATGGGCCTGAGCCACCGCTATGGCCGCCGCATGCAGACCATCTCGGGCATCCACTACAACTGGTCGCTGCCGGAGGTGTCGAGCGAAGAGTACTTTGCGCTGATCCGCAACTTCCGCCGCCAGGCCTTTTTGCTGCTGTACCTGTTCGGCGCCTCGCCGGCCCTGTGTTCGAGCTTTGTCGCGGGCCGCCCGCACGAGCTGCAGCCGCTGGGCGACGGCAGCATGTACATGCCGCACGGCACCTCGCTGCGCATGGGCCGCCTGGGCTACCAGAGCGAGGCGCAGGCCTCGCTGGCCGTGAGCTACAACAGCCTGGAGGGCTACGGCGCCTCGCTGCAGGACGCGCTCACGCGCCCGTGGCCGGCCTACGAGGCCATCGGCATCCGCAACCTGGGCGGCGACTACAACCAGCTGGGCACCAGCCTGCTGCAGATCGAGAACGAGTTCTACGGCACGATCCGCCCCAAGCGCGTCATCCACTCCGGCGAGCGCCCGCTGCATGCGCTGCGCGAGCGCGGCGTGGAGTACGTCGAGGTGCGCCTGATGGACCTCGACCCCTTCGAGACCGTCGGCATCAACGCGCAGACCATGCGCTTCATCGACGTGTTCCTGCTGCACTGCCTGCTGAACGACAGCCCCGACGACACGCCGCAAGAAATCGCCGACCTGGCGCAGAACCAGCACCTCACGGCCGCACGCGGCCGCGAGCCGGGCCTGAAGCTGCGCCGCGACGGGCGCGAGGTCGCGCTCACCGACTGGGGCCTGGAGCTGGTCGAGCAGTGCCTGCCGATTGCCGCCGCGCTCGACGCGGCGCAGGGCGGCACGCAGCACGTCGACGCCGTGCGCGCCGCCAAGGCCGGCCTCGAGAACCCCGACAGCCTGCCCTCGGCCCGCGTGCTCGCGGCCATCGAGCAGCAGCACGGCAACTCCTTCGTCGGCTTCGTGCGCGCCCAGTCGGAGCAGACCCGCGCCGCGCTGCTGGCGCTGCCGTTCTCGGCCGCGCAGCAGGCCGGGTTCGAGCAGATGACGGCCGAGTCGATCCAGGCGCAAAAGCGCATCGAGGCGGCCGACACCATGCCCTTCGAGATCTACCGCGAGCAGTACGTCTCGCCGGCGCGCCTGGGCATGGCCCCCGGCCGCCTGCCGGTCGCAGCCTGAGAAGGCCACCCCGGCGGCGCCGGCCGGCGCATGCCGACAGCGCCGCTGGCCGATGGCCTACAGCCATTGACCTGTCCGGCTCACCGTGGCGCGGCGGCCAGCCCCGAAGATGGCGTCATGCGCTGCCCAGTTCCGGACCCGAGACACCCACCATGACGCTCCATGCCTACCTGGTCGAGGACAGTCCGGTGATCCGCGAGAACCTGGTCGACTTTCTCGAGGACGTGATCGATGCGCACGTGATCGCCTCGGCCAGCACCGCCGACGAAGCGCTCGACTGGCTGCGCGACCACAAGAGCGACTGGGACCTGGCCATCGTCGACCTGTTCCTGCAGCGCGGCAATGGTCTGGCCGTGCTGAACGCCTGCCGCCAGCGCTCGCCGCACCAGAAGGTGGTGGTGCTCAGCAACTACGCCACCGCCGACATGCGCCTGCGCTCGCAGCAGCTGGGCGCCGATGCCTTCTTCGACAAATCGGCCGAACTCGACCAGCTGGTGGCGTACTGCGCCACCGTCCAGCCGTCGCATGGGTGACTCCCGCCGGGGGCGCCCGGCGGCGAACGGGGTGGGGAACTGAGGTAAAACGTTGGGTTGTTGTCAATTGGCAACCTTTACCAACACCGACCCACACAGTTCAGATAGCGAGCAGAGACCTCATGAGCAACAGCACCTCCATCGACTTCCAGGGCCGCGTGGCCATCGTGACCGGCGCCGGCGGCGGCCTGGGCCGCCAGCATGCGCTGGCCTTGGCGGCGCGCGGCGCCAAGGTGGTGGTCAACGACCTGGGCGGCGCGCGCGACGGCTCGGGCGGCTCGGTCAGCGCCGCGCAGGCGGTGGTCGACGAGATCAAGGCGGCCGGCGGCGAAGCCATTGCCAACGGCGCCTCGGTGACCGACTTCGAGGCCGTGCAGGCCATGGTCAAGCAGGCGGTCGACGCCTGGGGCCGCGTCGACATCCTGGTGAACAACGCCGGCATCCTGCGCGACAAGAGCTTCGCCAAGATGGAACTGGACGACTTCAAGCTCGTGGTCGACGTGCACCTGATGGGGGCCGTGAACTGCACCAAGGCCGTCTGGGCGCTCATGAACGAGCAGAAGTACGGCCGCATCGTGATGACCACCTCGTCGTCGGGCCTGTACGGCAACTTCGGCCAGAGCAACTACGGCGCCGCCAAGCTGGCGCTGGTGGGCCTCATGCAAACGCTGAGCATCGAAGGCGCCAAGAACGACATCCGCGTGAACTGCCTGGCGCCCACCGCCGCCACGCGCATGACGGAAGACCTGTTCCCCAAGGACATGCTCGAGGCCTTCCGCCCCGAGGCCGTGGTGCCCGCGATGCTGGTGCTGGCCGCGCAGGACGCGCCCAACCGCACCATCCTCTGCGCCGGCGCCGGCACCTTCGAGGCCGCCCACATCACGCTCACGCAGGGCGCCTGGCTGGGCATTGCCGCCGACACGCCCGAGCAGCTGGCCGCGCGCCTGTCGGAAGTGACCGCGCGCGAGGGCGAGGCCGTGCCGCAGAGCGGCACCGCCCAGGGCGCGAACGAAGTCGCCAAGGGCCAGGCGAACGCCGGCCGGGGCTGAACTTTCGTCACTCGGTGCAGGGCGCTTGACTTCGAGCGCACTCGAGCATTTCCAATGAATTCACCGGATGTCCGGTGTCTTCATTCATCCAAGGAAATCACGCCATGCACACGATCGACAACAAGGCCCTGGTCCAGCGCATCCACGCGGAGCTGGACAAGGGCAACGGCCAGGCCTTCATCGGCAGCCTGGCCGACGACGCCAGCTGGACGCTGGAAGGCAGCACGCCCTGGTCGCGCACCTACCAGGGCAAGCAGGCGATCCGCGAAGAGCTGATCAAGCCGCTGTTCGGGCAGTTCGCCGGGCCCTATGTGAGCAAGACCGAATGCATCATTGCGGAGGGCGACCGCGTGGTGGTGCTGTTCAGCGGCGACGTGCCCACCAAGGCCGGCAAGCGCTACAACAACCGCTATTGCTACGTCTACCGGCTCGAAGGAGGCCAGGTGAAAACATTGACCGAGTACTTCGACACCGCGCTGGTCGAGCGGGCGCTCGATGCGCCGACCGCCCATGCCGGCTGACTCTAGCGCTGCCGCCGCGCCGTTTCACATCGGCGAGCTGGCCGCACGCACGGGCCGCACGGTGCACGCCATCCGCTGGTACGAATCGCAGGGCCTCGTGCCCGGCGTGGCGCGCGACGCGGGCGGGCGGCGCGTGTACGGCGAACTGCATGTGGGCTGGCTCGACCTGATGGACCGGCTGCGCCGCACCGGCATGTCGATCGCCGAGATGCGCGACTACACGGCGCTCGCATTGCAGGGCAAGGCCACGCTGCGCCAGCGGCGCGACCTGCTCGAGGCGCACCGCGCGCGCGTGCACCAGACGATCGCCGACTGGCAGCAGGCGCTGTCGCTGGTCGAGCGCAAGATCGATTTCTACGACGCCTGGATGGCCGACGGGCGGCGCCCGCCGCTCATTCCGGTGGAAACGCCGCAGCGCCTGCCCGCACCGAAGCGCAAGCCGGCGCGCTGAGCTTCGACTCGACTACTCGGCGACGAAGCCCTCGCCGTCGCGGCGGATCGAATCGCGGGCGCGGTGGTTGTTGAGGCGGCCCAGCGTGTTGTCGAGCAGGCGCTTGAGCTTGTCGGCCGCGCCGCGGAAGGCCTCGTCGAGGCTGGTGGCGTGCTGTGTCACCGCGAGCGGCTGGTGGTGCGCCAGGCGTGCTTCCATCACGCAGCACTTGTCGCCGCCGCCGGCCTTGTCGTGGTTCTCGTCGCTCAGGTGCACCTCGACGCGCGTCACGTCTTCGACGAAACGGCTCAGGTGCTGCTTGATCTCGGTGTCTGCCCAGCGCTCCAGCGTGTCCTTGTTGGTGATGCCATTGCTCGTGTTGACCTGGATCTGCATTGCGTATGTCCCTGCTGGATGGTGAACGAGCCTTCACTGTGCACCCGAA
Organism: Variovorax sp. GW531-E2; assembly: GCF_059423125.1. Classification (NCBI taxonomy): domain Bacteria; kingdom Pseudomonadati; phylum Pseudomonadota; class Betaproteobacteria; order Burkholderiales; family Comamonadaceae; genus Variovorax; species Variovorax sp. GW531-E2. Next base: position 5,713 of record NZ_JBWKXQ010000087.1, read on the forward strand.
AGAGTGCCCCTGTGCGTAGGTGTGTTGCCCCTTTTTGCCTGGGCATCGCAGCGTGTTCAGCTCTGGATGTAACTGGTCAGCTGGGTGATGGTCTGCTCGTGCTCGGAAATGATGTCGTCCATCAGGTCTTGAATCGAGATCATGCCGACCACCTTGTCGCCGTCGACCACGGGCAGGTGGCGGAACTTGCGCTGGCTCATGAGCGCCATGCAGGCGCGGGTGCGGGTCTGCGGGGTGACGGTCATCACGTCGGGCGTCATGATCTCGGCGACCTTCATCTCCTTGGAGTTCTTGCCCTGCAGCGCCACCTTGCGGGTGTAGTCGCGCTCGGACAAAAAGCCCACGAGCTTTTCGCCGTCCATCACCATGAGCGCGCCCACTTCGAAATGCGCCAGCGTGGCCAGCGCGTCGAACACGCTGGTGTCGGGCGAGGTGCGCCAGGCGGCGGAATCGTGGCGCTTGAGCAGTTCGGAGACGGGTTTCATCGCAGGCACTCCATTCAGGGGTTTCGATCCGGCCGACGCACGTGGCGGCGCCGTGCTTCGGACAAATCATAGGGGCGGAATCGCCCTTCGCGATGCAAAACCCTCCCGGGTGTCGCGCGTGTCACGCCGCGCACACGAACCCGGGGACGATCAAGAGATGCTCAGGGCGCGGCGGCGAGCACGCGGCTCAGCGCCACGGCATTGCCCGCGACGTCCTTCACGAGGCCCTGCGCGTCGAAGTTCACCTGGAACTCCGACCAGCTGTCGCGCCAGTAGCGCCACACCGGCGCGTCCAGGCTCGGGTTCTCGCTGGCCACCGGGTAGCCCAGCGCCATCAGCACCTGTTCGCGCGTCATGCCCGGCATCACCTTGCCCGCGAGGATGGCGGCGCCCACCGCAGGCGGGAAGCTGGCGATCTTGCGCTTGGGGTCTTCGGTGACCACGTAGCGCTTGGCGAAGTCGATCAGCGTGATGTTGCGGCTGTAGTCGTTCTTGATGCGCTGGGGCTTGCCCGCGAGATCGAGGTTGAAGAAGCGGAAGTCGTAGGCCGTGATGCGCGCCGGCGTGCCCACGGGGACGATGCTCGTGCCCTGTTCGTCGTAGTTGATGTCGCTGATCGAGTCGCCGTAGGTGCGCATGTTGCAGCACAGGAAGCCGTCGGTCAGCGGGCCGGGCGGTGGCGACGGGCGCTGGGCATGCGCCACGGTGGCGGACAGGATGGTGGTGGCCGCGAGCAGGGCGGCGGCGGCAAGGCGCTGGACCATGAAAAGGATCTCCCTCGGTGTGACTTTTTGAAACGGCTGCGGGCGCAGCGCGCGGATTCTAGGGGTGATCTGGCGGCCAACAAGCCAGTGAATACGCCAGTTGGTGCTATCAAAAGCGCAGCAACGAGGAATCGGTCCGTTTCCCGGTTCACAATGCGCACCCGGCCTGCGAGGCCGGTCCCCTTCCAGACAGCGCGAAAGAAAGAGCATCCATCGATGGCGATCCAGTGGTTCCCCGGTCACATGTATTCGACCCAGAAGGCCATCACCGAACGGGTGAAGGACATCGACGTGGTGATCGAACTGCTCGACGCGCGCCTGCCCGGCTCCAGCGCCAACCCGATGCTGGCCGAGCTCACGGCCGGGCGGCCCACGCTGAAGGTGCTCAACAAGCAGGACCTGGCCGACCCCGCGCGCACCGAGGCCTGGCTGGCGCACTACAACGCGCTGCCCGACACCCGCGCCATCGCGCTCGACGCCAGCCTGACCATGCCCGCGCAGCGCATCGTGCGCGCCTGCCACGAGCTGTCGCCCAACCGCGGCGGCATGGCCAAGCCGATGCGCGTGCTGATCTGCGGCATTCCCAACGTGGGCAAGTCGACCCTCATCAACACGCTCACCGGCGGGCGCAAGGCCAAGACCGGCGACGAGGCCGGCATCACCAAGCTCGAGCAGCGCATCACGCTGGCCGACGACTTCTACCTGTGGGACACGCCCGGCATGCTGTGGCCGCGCATCATCGTGCCCAAGAGCGGCTACAACCTCGCGGCCAGCGGCGCGGTGGGGCGCAACGCCTTCGATGAAGAAGAAGTGGCGCTGGAGCTGCTCGACTACCTCAAGGCGAACTACGCCGAGGGCATCGTCGCGCGCTTCAAGCTCGTCGAACTCGACCCCGCCACCCTGGCCGGCATGAAGGACGAAGACGTCCTCGACACCATCGGCCGCAAGCGCGGCGCGCTGCTGGGCAAGGGCAAGGTCAACCTGCAGAAGGCCGCCGAGATCGTGATGCACGAGTTCCGCGCCGGCAACCTGGGGCGCATCACGCTCGAGACGCCCGAGGAGTTCGCGCAGTGGCTGGCCGCCGGCCAGCGCGCCGACGCCGAGCGTGCGGCAAAGAAGGCGGCGCGTGGCAAGAAGGGCAAGGCCAAGCCCGAGGCAGACGGCGGCCCGACGGCCGACGCGTGAAGGTCTTGCGCGCGCCGCGCTGAAGGCCGCGCGGGGCGCCCCTATCATCGAGCGATGCAACGTCTCACGCGCCAGCGCAACGCCGTTTTCTCCGCCTTCAGCGACGCCGGTCGCGTGCTGACCGCCCCCGAAATCCTCGAACACGCACGGGCCATCGTGCCCGAGATCAGCCTGTCGACGGTATACCGCCAGGTCTCTCTGCTGCTGGCCGACGGCGAGATCGCGAAGGTCGAGCTGCCGGGCGAGCCGGCGCGCTATGAAGTGGCCTGCAAGGCTGATCCGCACGACCACCATTCGCACGGCGCCAGCGAAGGTGGCGATGCAGGGCACCACCACCATCACTACTTCCATTGCTCGCACTGCGGCCAGGTGTTCCTGCTGCACGCGTGCCCGGGGCCGATGCACGACCTCGCACCCAAGGGCTTCCAGGTGACGCACCACGAGGTCACGCTGCATGGCCTGTGCGCGGCCTGCGTCGACGCCGGCGCGAAAGCGCCGAAGGCGCACCCGCCGCACTGACGACGGCGGAGCCCCGGATGCCGGGGAAAGGTCAACAAAGTTATTGAGAATGAATTCGCAATAACGTATATTCGCGTGTCCGAACGAACCCCCCGGCCACGCACATGCAAGTCCTGTCCTCGCTCAAGGAAGCCAAGAAGCGTCACCGCGATTGCCAGGTGGTGACGCGGCGCGGCCGCACCTACGTCATCTGCAAGTCCAACCCGCGCTTCAAGGCGCGGCAAGGCGGCGCAAAGAACAAGAACAAGCGCTGACGCGCGGCGGCACCGCTGCCGCCTTCATTCCCCCTCGATGACCGCATCGGCGTGCCCACGCCGGGGGCGTGCCTGCGCGCGTCTTTTCCTTTCCTTCTTCCTTCCATCGGAATCCCTCCGCCATGCTCCGAGCCTCCGGCCTCACCAAACGCTACGGCGCGCACACCGCGCTCGACCGTCTCGACCTCGACATCCGCGGCGGCGACATCTACTGCCTGCTGGGCGCCAATGGCGCGGGCAAGACGACCACCATCAACCTGTTCCTGAACTTCATCGCGCCGACCGACGGCACGGTGCAGATCAACGGCACCGACGTCACGCGCCACCCGGTCGCGACCAAGCAGGACGTGGCGTACATCCCCGAGCAGGTCACGCTGTACGGCACGCTCTCGGGCCTGGAAAACCTGCGCTTCTTCGCCGGCCTGGCGCTGGGCCACGAACTGCCGCGCGAGCGCCTGCTCGCGCTGATGACCGAGGTGGGGCTCGACCACGCCGCCGCCGACAAGCGCGTCAGCATGTATTCGAAGGGCATGCGCCAGAAGGTGTGGATCGCGGTGGCGCTGGCCAAAGAGGCCAAGGCGCTGCTGCTCGACGAGCCCACCTCCGGGCTCGACCCGCATGCCGCGGCCGAGTTCTCCGACCTGCTGCGCCGCGCGGCCGACCGCGGCGTGGCCGTGCTCACCACCACGCACGACCTGTTCCACGCGCAGCAGACCGCCACGCGCGTCGGGATCATGAAGCGCGGCCGGCTGGTCGAAAGCCTCGACGGCGCGCAGATCGGCCAGACCGACCTGCAGTCCCTCTACCTGCAACACATGAGGGCCTGACCCGATGACGATGCGCTGGATCGCCCGACGCGAATTCACCGAACGCCTGCGCGACGGCCGCCTGTACTGGGCCGGCGGTCTCGTGGCCGTGCTGCTCTTCACCGCCCTGGCCGTCGGCTGGGCGCACCAGCGCGGCGCGCATGCCGAGCAGGTGGCCGCGCAGGCCATGGACTACCGCGACTGGCTGCACCAGGACAAGCGCCATCCGCACGACGCCGCGCACCAGGGCATGCACGCCTTCAAGCCCGAGCCGCCGCTGTCGATGGTCGATGCGGGCATCAACCCCTACATCGGCAGCACCGTTTGGCTGCAGGCACACCGCCAGAGCGAAGTCAAGTTCAATGCCGCGCAGGACGCGACCGGCCTGCAGCGCTTCGGCAACCTGTCGGTGGGCTGGATCTTGCAGGTGCTCGGCCCGCTGCTGGTGATCGTGCTGGGCTTCAACGCCTTCGCGGGCGAGCGCGAGCAGGGCATCTTGCGCCAGACGCTGAGCCTGGGCGTGGCTCCGCTGCGTCTGCTGGCCGGCAAGGCGCTCGCGCTGTCGGCGCTGCTCGCGGTGCTGCTGGTGCCGGCGGCGCTCGTGGCGGCCGTCGCCGTGGCAGTGGGCGTGGAGCCGGGTGGGCGCGTCGATGCGCTGCTGCGGCTGGGCGCGTGGTCGCTGGGCTACGCGGTGTACCTCGGCATCTTCGTGTGCCTGGTGCTGGGCGTGTCGGCACTGTCGTCGACCTCGCGCATGGCGATCACCGTGCTGCTCGCGCTGTGGATCGGGCAGGCCGTGATGGCGCCGCGCGTACTATCCGAACTCTCGCGCACGTGGTTCCCGAGCCCGACGCGGCTCGAATTCAACCAGGCGCTGGGCGCGGAACTCAAGGCCGTGTCGAACCAGGTCTGGCAGCAGAACTTCGGCACCACCGAGCGCTGGGGGCGCGATGTGCCGCTGAGCAAGTGGGGCATTGCGCTGCGCCTGGACGACCAGGCCTCGTACCCCGTGTACGACCGCCACTACGGCCGCCTGTGGGACACCTGGGAACAGCAGCAGAAAGTGCAGGAGTGGAGCGGCCTGCTGCTGCCGCTGCTCGCGGTGCGCAGCTTCTCGATGGGCATGGCGGGCACCGACTTCTCGCACCACCGGCGCTTCACCACGGCGGCCGAGCTGCACCGCCGCAATATCCAGGACCTGATGAGCAAGGACCTCGTGGCGCATGCCGATCCGCTCGGCGACCGCCACTTCTCCTACCAGGCCACGCCCGAGCTCTGGGCCACCGTGCCGCCCTTCGACTACCACCCGCCGGGCGCAGGGTGGGCGCTGCGGCACCAGGCGCGCAGCTTCCTCGTGCTGTGCGTCGGCCTGCTGCTCGCGGCGGCGTTCGCGGCCTTCGCCACCTTGCGCCAGCGCGCGCTCTGAGAGGGGGTGCCACCCATGTCCATTCATCCTCCCCAAGGCCACCGCCTGCTGGCCGTGATGCGCCAGGAAGTCCGTTTGATGCTCGCCGAGCGCGGGCTTTGGGTCGTCGGCGCATTGTTCCTTTTGCTCGTGGCCTATGCGCTGGGCAATGGCCTGCTGCAGACCGCCCAGCGCGACCGCGCGCAGGCGGCCGTGGCGCAGGCCGACCGCGACACCCGCACCGCGCAGCGCACCTTGCTCGAAGCCATCCTGGCCGGCACAGCGCAGCCCACGCCCTTCGAGAACCCGGCCGATCCCTCGCGCATGGCCAGCGGCTACGGCGGCCAGCACGTGCTGCTGCCGACCGCGCCGCTGGGCCCGGTCGCGCTGGGGCAAAGCGACCTGTTCCCGAGCCAGTACCAGGTCACGAACCAGAGCCGCGTCGTGTTCATGAACCCCAGCGACATCGAGAACCCGTGGCACCTGCTGAGCGGGCATTTCGACCTGGCCTTCGTCATCGTCTACCTGCTGCCGCTGCTGATCTTTGCGCTCAGCTACAACCTGCTGTCGGCCGAGCGCGAGAACGGCACCCTGCGCCTGCTGCTGTCGCAACCGCTGCGGCTGCGCACGCTGCTCGCGGGCAAGCTCACGGTGCGCGCCGCAGTGCTGCTGGGCCCCGCCGTGCTGCTGCCGGTGGCCGTGCTGTGGATCGCGCGCCATGCGGGGCTCACCGCCGGCGGCGCGGGCAGCGCCACGCTGTGGTGGGCGCTGCTGGTCGGCGCCTACGCGCTGTTCTGGTTCGCGCTGGTGGTGGCGGTGAACGCCTTCGGCGCCTCGTCGGCGACCAACGCGATGGTGCTCGTCATCGCCTGGGTGTTGTTGGTGCTCGTGGCGCCGGTGCTGCTGAACCTGGCCGTCACGCAGGTGGCACCTGCACCGTCGCGCACCGAGCTGGCCACGCGCCAGCGCGTGGTCACGGCCGAGGCGATGAAGCGCTACCAGGACCTGCTGGGCACCGAGTACCAGCACGTGGGGCAGGGCGCCATCCTCGTGCCGCGCGACGGCAAGATCGAGATCGCCGGCCGCTCGCTGGCCAACTACCGCATCCAGCGCGAGGTCGACGAAGCGATCCGCCCCGCGCTCGCGCGCTTCGACGCACAACAGGCGGCACAGCAGGCGCTGGTGGGCCGCTTCGGCGCCGTGTCGCCGGCGGCCGTGGCCTACGAAGGCATGACCGCGCTGGCCGGCAACGGCGCACGCCGCCACGCGCGCTTCGACGCCCAGACCGTGGCGCACCACGAAGCCTGGAAGGCCTTCTTCTTCCCGCGCATCGACGCACGCGATGCGCTCGTGCCCGCCGACTTCGACCGCATGCCCACCTTCGCCTGGCACGAGGAGCCCGCCGAGCTCGTGCGCGGGCAGGCCGCGCTGGCCGTGCTGCAACTGCTGGTGCCGAGCCTGCTGCTGTTCGGGCTCGCGGCCTGGCGGCTGCGGCGCTTCTCGGTCGCCTGACGCTTTCTTCATTTCTTCCACGCACCGCTCCATGACCCCGTTCACCCGCACCACCGTCGCGCTGGCCGCCGTCACCGCCTTGCAAGTAGCCTCTGCACAAGACAGCAGCAACAACGCCGAGCTCGGCACCGTCACCATCGAAGGCAGCCGCGACGCGAACAGCCTGCACCTCAATGATTCGAGCGGCACGGCTTCGCGCCTGGGTCTGTCGGTGCGCGAGACGCCGGCCTCGGTCGAGATCCTGTCGCAGGACGCGATCCAGCAGCGCGGCGCGCGCACCTTCAGCGAGGCGTTGCGCGGCATGGCGGGTCTGTCGGGCGGCGGCCCCCCGTCGTCGCCGACCACGCTGTCGCTGCGCGGCTTCACCAGCCTCATGTACCTCTACGACGGCGTGCGCAGCTCGGGCGCGGGCGTCACCAACCGCGTGCAGGACACCTGGAACTACGAGCGCATCGAAGTGCTCAAGGGCCCGGCCTCGGTGCTCGACGGCGAGGGCGCCATCGGCGGCATCGTCAACTTCGTGACCAAGCGGCCCGACCGCAGCAACCCGCACAAGGAGGCGCTGCTCTCGTACGGCAGCTACGGCTCCACGCGCGCGGCCTTCGGCTTCGGCGGCGCGCTGGGCGAGGCCAGCGCCTACCGGCTCGACTACAGCCGCAACGACACGAAGGTAGGCACCATCGATCGCAACGGCGAGCGCATCGACCACTTCACGAGCGGCCTGCTGGTGGACCTGGGCGGCTCGGTGAAGCTCGACCTGTCGTTCGACTACCTGCGCGACGACAACGACGCCTACTGGGGCACGCCGCTCGTGCCGCGCAGCTTCGCCACGCAGCCGACGAACGTCGTCAGCACGCCCGACGGCCGCGTGATCGACCGGCGCATGGCGCGCACCAACTACAACGTGCGCGACGACGAGAACTCTTCGGAGACCTATTGGCTGCGCGCGCGCCTCACGGGGCAACTGAACGGCGGCTGGTCGTGGCGCAACGAGTTCTCGGCCAACCAGTCGAAGCGCATGTTCCGCAATTCAGAGAGCGCGACCTTCGTGCCGCCCGCCAGCATCGCGCGCGACCAGACGCTCATCACGCACGACCAGGACTTCTGGCTCGACCGCTTCGACGCCACGCACAAGGGAAAGATCGCCGGGATGGACAACCGCTTCGTCGTCGGCGGCGAATACAGCGAGACGCGCTTCGGCAGCCAGCGCCGCTTCTCGAACAGCAGCCCCGCCACCGCCGCGCAGCTGCGCGTGCCGGTGTTCGACCCGTACACCGGCTACTTCGACGACAACCCCGCGCTGACCACCGGCGCGGGCAACCGCGCCGACACCTTCTCGCGCGTGAAGGTCGCCTCGGTCTTCGTGGAGGACGCGATCAAACCGATGCGCGACCTCACGCTGGTCGGCGGCCTGCGCCACGACCGCACCGAGGTCGACCGCCGCATCTGGGACCTGAACGCGGGCAGCGTCACGCGCTTCGGCGCGAGCTACCGTGCCACCTCGGGGCGCTTCGGCGCGGTGTACGACCTGTCGCCGCAGTCGAGCCTGTACGCGCAGTACACCAACGCCACGCTGCCGGTGGGATCGCTCTTCTTGCTGTCGGCGTCGAATGCCGCGTTCCCGATGTCGCGCGGCAAGCAGGCCGAGGTGGGCTTCAAGCAGAGCCTGCCTGCAGCGAACCTGGAGTGGACGGCCGCGCTGTACAAGATCGAACTTGACAACGTGCTCTCGCGCGACCCGAACAACGCCGCCACCACCGTGAACAACGGCCGCCAGTCGTCGCGCGGCCTCGAGCTGTCGGCCGTGTGGAAGCCCACGCGCGAATGGACGCTGGCGGGCAACCTCGCGGCGCTCGACGCGCGCTTCGACACGCTGGTCGAAGCCGGCAACGTCTCGCGCGTGGGCAAGACCCCGCCGAACGTGCCCGAGCGCATGGCCAACGTCTTCGCCACCTACCGGCCCGACGGCTCGAAGTTCGAATACTTCGCGTCGTTGAACCACACGGGGCCGATGTACACCGACAACGCCAACCAGATCCGCATCAACGGCTTCACCACGGTCGATGCGGCCGTGAGCTACCGCCTGAAGAATGCGCTGCTGAGTTTCCGCGTGCGCAACCTGACGGACCGGCTCTACGCGAACTGGACCGGCCGCGCCGCGAGCCAAGTGCTGCTGGCGCCGCGGCGGACGTTCGAGGTGTCGGCGAAGTTCGATTTCTGAAGCCCGGCCGCTGAGGAGAACCGACAGCGCCCAGTGTGCGCAGGACACTGGGTGCTTCCCGCAGCGAAATCAAGGAGGAGGCCGTAGGCCGGGGGACATTCGCGGAGGGAAGTACCCGGTGGCCTGTGCACACGCCCTGAACAACCCCCGCTTCAGCGCATCTGCAGTCGCGCATCCTTCGGGTACCCGATCGTGTAGTCCGCCGACACCCGCGCCGTCTGCCCCGCGTCCAGGTCGAAGCGCCACATCGCCAGCCCCGGCTGCTTGTTCCACGCCTGATCGGCCGGCTGCGGCGCAAAGCGCGTGGTCACGCGCACCTGCTCGTCGACCGACACCGGCGCGGCCTCCAGCACCTGCACGGCGATCGGCGTGCGGTGGCGGTTCTCGACCACGTAGGCGCGCTGCACCTGACGTTCGGCGCGCGAGCCCACGAAGCCGCCCGAGCCCTGGTTGTCGCGCTCGGGCTCGACCTGCACGCGCACCAGTTCGTCGCGGCCGAACGAGAGCGTGAGCTTGGCGTCGCTCGGCGCGTTCCAGCGGCCTTGGCCGACGAAGTTGCCGTCGCGGTACAGCTGCATCGGACCGGCCGGCCACACGCCCGCGGGCTGTGCCATCTCGGCGACCAGGAAGGCGCTCGGGTCCACGCGCGGGCTGGTGCGCGCGGCGAGCTGCGCCGTGTCCTCATGCTGGCCCAGCGCCAGGGTCACGCGCTGGCCGTTGGAAGGCACGTCGATGCTCTGCGGCACGGCGAATTCGGTGGCGAAGCTGTTGTCGAACACACTCACGTCGAACAGCGGCTCGCGTGCGCGCTCCATGGCCATCTTGCGGTCGGCGGCGATGGCGGCCGGAGCGGCAGCGGGCATCGGCGCGGCCATGTACGCCATGTCGGCGTTCGCGCGCGGCGGCGGCTCGATGCCGATGCGCCACGCGCTCGGCGTGCGCCCCGTAGTTTCGCGGCGCGGCTGGCCGGTGGACAGCACCAGCTTCACGCCGCGCCAGTCCTCGCCCGTGGCCTGCGCCACCAGCGCCTGGCGCTCGATGCGCACCTTGCGCGTCGTGGTGTCGAGCAGCGCGCGGTAGCTCGGCGTCCAGCCCGGGCCGTTGACCTGGTAGCTGAGCTTCACGTCGGCATCGGCACTGGCGGCCAGCGTGACGGTGACGGCCGTCACCTGCGCGCCCTGGCCCTGCGTGCGGCCGCGCTCGGCCAGCAGCGGCTTGAGCTGGCGGTCGAGGTCGGTCTGCTGGCGCTGGATCTGGTGTTGCTTGAGCAGCGCGTCCTGGCCCGAGCGGCGCATCGCCTCGGTCATGGCCGCGAGGTTGCGCGCGTCCATCGGCGCACGCGCGCCGGGGCCTGACTCGCTGCCCGACAGCCCCTTGAGGTAGCCCGTGACCATGCCCAGCGCATCGGTCTCGGCCTGCAGCGCGGCCTTGCGGTCTTCGAGCTCGCGGATGCGGCCGTCGAGCGCGCTGGTGGCGCAGTTCGCCGAGAGCTCGCGCGCCTCGCTGAGCACCGAGGTCTCGCCCACGCGCACCGCCGCGCCGGCCGACACCTGCAGGCTCTGCACGTCGAGCCCGGCCGGCAGGCAGGCGAAGGTGACCGAGCGGCTGCCCGCCGCGACGCGCGCCACGCGCTCCACCGTGGCGCTGCCGGGGTAGACCTTGACCTGCGTGATGCGCGAGGCATCGGCCTGCAACTGCGCATGGGCGCCGGCGCCCGCGGCCAGCCAGAGGGAAGCGACGGCGGTGGCGCGCAGGAGGGGACGGGCGGAGAACGGTGTGTGCATGGAAAGCCTTCCGGAAGAAAGTCAGTGACGAATCTCTGCTTCTACGGACGAGGCACGCGAACGGGGTTAAGGCGTGGCGAAGTTTTTTCATGACGCCGGTGTGACGCGGGCGCGCCGCTGTCGCGCAGGCATCTGCCGGCGGCGAACCGGTCACCCAAGAGACGGTGCGCGGCGGCTCCGCTTCCTAGAGTGGGTCTCGCCTTCCCTCCATTGATTCACTCTGAAAGGACACCCCCATGCTCGACACGATCCAGGCCATCAACCGTTCGGCCGCCTTCAACCGCTGGGCCGGCTTCGACGTCACCCAGGCCGCCGACGGGCAGGCCGAACTGCGCATGAAATGGCGCGAGGAAGACATGGGCCAGTACGCCGGCTTCCTGCACGCGGGGATGATTGCCGCGCTGCTCGACACCGTGAGCGGCTTCGCGGCCGCCACCGTGGCGGGCCGCGTGCTGGCCTCGCACTTCTCCATCAACTGCATCTCGCCCGCCATCGGCGAGGCCTTCGTGGCGCGCGGGCGCGTGGTGAAGGCGGGGCGCAAGCAGGTGTTCGTCGGGGCCGAGCTGTTCGCGCAGCCCGAGGGCCAGGGCGAAGACAAGCTCAAGCTCGTGGCGACGGCGAACGCCATCCTGGTGCCGGTGGACGAGGCGTCGACGACGCCGAAGCCGAAGCCGAAGCAGGCGGCGTAACCACCGCCGGCTCGGCCTCGGGCTTGCGCTTCAGCCCGAACAGCGGGCGCAGCCATCCGATGCGGCGGATCAGCCTGTCGGTCAGCAGCCAGCAGCCGGCAATGGTCACGGCGACCAGCGCCACGGGCTCCCACACCGGGCCCAGCGCCAGCGGCACCAGCAGCGCCACCCCCGCGACGATCAGCGTCTGGTGCAGCATGTACCAGGGGTAGACCGACTCGTTGGCCCAGCGCAGCCACGGCCAGGGGCGGTTCAGGTGGCGGTGGCCATGGCCCAGTATGGTGGCGACCGCGAGCCACAGGTAGGCCGTGCGCAGCACGTCCATCAACAGGCCCTTGGGCGCAACGACGGCCCCGACGCGCAGCGCGATGAACGCGCCGATCGCCGCCACCGCCAGCAGCAGCGACACGCGGCGCAGCCGTTCGAGCTCGCGCCAGACGCCCGTGTCCACGCCCATCCAGTAGCCGTAGAGGAAGACGGTGAAGTAGATGCTGTGCAGGTGGAAGTCCCACACCAGGTTGTGCGTGGCCGGAAAGTGCCGCGCCAGCAGCACCGTCCACGTCAGCAGCGGCAGCGCCGGCAGCACCAGCAGCTGCCAGCCGCGCAGCCCGTTGAAGCGCCGCCGCACCCACTGGCCGGCCGCCGAGCGCCACAGCGGCAGCGTCAGCGCGACCAGCGCCGTGTAGAGAAACAGGTAGGGCAGGTACCAGAGGTGGTTCCAGGTGATGCCGAACTCCGCCCCCGCGAACGCACCCTTGGGCCAGGGCGCGCCCATCGACAGGTAGCGCAGCAGGAAGGTGCCGAAGCCCGGCGCCACCAGCCCGCGCGCCACGCCCTCGGCATAGGCCTGGTAGGGCACGACCACCGCCATGCCGAAGGCCAGCGGCAGCATCAGCCGCAGACCCCGGCTGCGCAGCAGGCCCCAGGTGCCCTGGCCCCGGCTCAGGAAGCCGAGCGACACGCCCGAGATCAGGAAGACCAGGTCCATGCGCCACAGGTTCAGCACTCGCATCGGCCACGGCAGCCACTCGGCCGCGTGCGGGCTCTTGAGGTGCCAGGGCCAGTCGGCCACGTAGTACATGCCCACGTGATAGAGGATGACGAGCAAAAAGGCGAGGGCGCGCAGGGCGTCGATGTCGTGGCGGCGCTGCGGCGCGAGGGCTGAAGCGGAATCGGAGGGCATGGCGGGCTCCTGGAACGAGGAAACGGCGGCCATCGTGGCCCCCGCGCCCGCCCCCGGGGCCATCGCCGGGACGGATCGCCCCGGATTTGTGACGAACGGTGGCCCCCGGGGATGAAATCCGGCCCCGGTTCGCGAGAATCCCCGCATGAGCGAGCCGCACAAGAACCTGTACGAGCGCTACGAACCGATCCGGCGGTACGTCGAGGTCGGCTTCTGGATCGTGCTGATGACGGTGCATGCCGCGATCAGCACCGTGGTCGCGCTCATCGACGCCCGCAGCCGCGCCGTGCCGCGCGCGAACTGGGAGGTCGTCACCTGGGAGGTGTCGAGCCACATCGCGCTGCTGGCCCTGGTGCCGGTGCTGGTGGCCGTGGAGCGCCGGCTGTCGCCGCTGGCGCGCGACCACTGGGTGCGTTTTCTCGCCGGGCATCTGGTGGCGAGCGTGCTCCTGAGCCTGGCGCACGTCGCGGCGATGTTCGGGCTGCGCGCCACGGTGTATGCGGCCGCCGGCGAGCCCTACGACTTCGCCGGCGCCATGGGGCGATGGGGCTACGAGTACCTGAAGGACGTGCGCGTCTACGCCACGATGGTCTTCGGCGTGTGGGCCTACCGGCTCTTCATGCTGCGGCTGCAGGGCGAGGCGCGCGTGCTCGATCCGCCGGAAGAGGGCGTGGCGCCGGTGCCAGAGGCGCTGGCGGAACCGGAGGGTTTCGAACCCTCCGTGCAGGACGTGCCCCCGCCGGCAGCACCGCCGCCGGCCCGCCCCGAGCGCTTCCTCGTGCGCAAGCTGCGCCGCGAATTCCTCATCGCCGCCACCGACATCGACTGGCTGCAGGCCGAGGGCAATTACGTCGGCCTGCACGTCAACGGCCACGACTACCTGCTGCGCGCCACGCTCACCGACTTCCTGACCCAGCTCGACCCCGCCACCTTCGTGCGCGTGCACCGCAGCCACGCGGTGAACCTGGGTCGCATCAAGGAGATCGAGCCGCTCGACGGCGGCGACGCCCGGCTCCACATGCACGACGGCACGAGCGTGCCCTGCAGCCGGCGGTATCGCGACGCGCTGCGCGGCGGCTGAGCGCTCCGGCGGCGCGTTCCGATCCGGTGCGTGCCCTGCGAAATCGGCCCATTCCTGGGTCGTTTCGCACCATTCAAGAGCCTGCAGGCACCATTTTTGCTTTCTTGCGCCGGCGCCCCGAGCCGTTCGGGTGCGACGCACCAAATCAAACCAAAAACCTGCAAGAAGCTCTCATGGACGCACTCAAACAGGGCGCTGACGCGCTGTTCATCCTTCTCGGCGCCATCATGGTCCTGGCCATGCATGCCGGCTTTGCCTTCCTGGAACTGGGCACCGTGCGCAAGAAGAACCAGGTCAATGCGCTGGTCAAGATCCTGGTCGACTTCTCGGTGTCGACCATCGTGTACTTCCTGGTGGGCTACGGTGTGGCCTACGGCACGCATTTCTTCGTCAGCGCCACCGAACTGTCGGCAAGAAGCGGCTACGAGCTGGTGAAGTTCTTCTTCTTGCTGACCTTCGCGGCGGCCATCCCGGCCATCATCTCGGGTGGCATCGCCGAGCGCGCCAAGTTCTGGCCGCAACTGATCGCCACCGCGGTGATCGTCGGTTTCGTCTACCCGCTGTACGAGGGCATCGCCTGGAACAAGGCCTTCGGCATCCAGGGCTGGATCGCCTCGGTCACCGGCCACGAGTTCCATGACTTCGCCGGCTCGGTCGTCGTGCACGCCGTGGGCGGCTGGCTCGCGCTGCCGGCCGTGCTGCTGCTGGGCGCGCGCCGCAACCGCTACCGCGGCGACGGCTCGCTCAGCGCACACCCGCCGTCGAACATCCCGTTCCTGGCGCTCGGCGCGTGGGTGCTGTGCGTGGGCTGGTTCGGCTTCAACGTGATGAGCGCGCAGAGCATCGACAAGATCTCGGGCCTCGTCGCCGTCAACTCGCTGATGGCCATGGTCGGCGGCACGCTGGTGGCGTTGGCCATGGGCAAGAACGACCCCGGCTTTGTCTACAACGGCCCGCTCGCCGGCCTCGTGGCCGTGTGCGCCGGCTCCGACCTCATGCACCCGCTGGGCGCGCTCGTGGCGGGCGGCGTGGCCGGCGCCATCTTCGTCTTCATGTTCACGCGCACGCAGAACAAATGGAAGATCGACGACGTGCTCGGCGTGTGGCCGCTGCACGGCCTGTGCGGCACCTGGGGCGGCATCGCGGCCGGCATCTTCGGCACGCAGGCGCTCGGCGGCATCGGCGGCGTGAACCTGTGGGCGCAGCTCATCGGCACCTTGCTTGGCGTGGTCTGGGCGCTGATCGGCGGCACGGTGGTGTACGGCGTGCTCAAGGCGACCATGGGGTTGCGGCTGTCGCAGGAAGAGGAATACGACGGGGCGGATCTGTCGATCCACCACATTTCGGCCACGCCGGAGCGGGAAGTGAATTGGTGAGGGCGGTGCGGCTCAGGACATGAGCCGCAACGGGGGATTTGCGGCGCACGGCACGAATTTGCCAGCTGTAGCAAACTTGCCGGCGGCCCCCGATCCCACCTGTTCACCAC
>NZ_JBWKXQ010000088.1:0-20894 GCF_059423125.1 Variovorax sp. GW531-E2
GGGGCGGAGCGGGTGCAGGCGGCGGCGGTGCGGGCACGGGCGCCGGCGGCTCCGGCACCGACAGGCGCGGGGCGGCCTGCATCACCGTGGTGGACCACAGCTCGGCATCGACCGCGCCGTCGTCGGCTTCGCTGCGCCAGCGCACGCCCCAGGTGAGGGCGGCGATCAGCAGCGCATGGGCAATGAGGGCGAGCGCAACCGCGCGGGGCGTGCCGCGTTGCGGCGGCGGCGCGAACTCGGGGCGATCCAGGGCGAGCGACATGCCTTATTTGCCGCCCGTGGTCGTGACCGACAGCCCCACGCGCTCGATGCCGCTGCGCTTGAGCTGGTTCATCGCCTTCACGACGGTTTCGTACTTCACCGACTTGTCGGCGCTGATGACCACGGGGCGCTGGGCGTCGCCGCCTTGCGCGGCCTTGGCCGCCGAGCCGATCTGCGTCATGGGAATCGACGCGCCGCCGGTGCCGGTGGACGGGTCTTTCTTGATCTGCACTTCGTCGTCGCTCTTGATGACGATCTCGATGGGCTTGTCGGGTTGCTTGTTGGCCCGGTCGACCGTCGGCAGGTTGATCACGCTCGGCGTGATGAGCGGGGCCGTGACCATGAAGATGATCAGCAGCACCAGCATCACGTCGATGAACGGGACCATGTTGATCTCGTTGATCGTGCGGCGGCCGCGGCCCCGGGATGAAACGGCGGGCATGTCGTCGCGTCCTTTGTCTTGTGCGCGCCGCTGCTTAGCGGTTCGCGGCGGTGACCGAGGCGGCGGGCGTCACGGCGCCGGGGTTGGCCGAGAGGTTGCGCTGCAGGATGTTGGAGAACTCTTCGATGTAGGTCTCCAGGGCGATGGCGATCTTGTCGATCTCGCGCGCGAAGCGGTTGTAGCCGACCACCGCGGGAATGGCGGCGAACAGGCCGATGGCCGTGGCCACCAGCGCTTCGGCGATGCCGGGCGCCACGGTGGCCAGCGTCACCTGCGTGAGGGCGGTCAGGCCGGTGAAGGCATGCATGATCCCCCAGACCGTGCCGAAGAGGCCCACGTACGGCGACACCGAGCCGACGGTGGCCAGGAACGACAGGTTCTGCTCGGCCGCATCCAGCTCGCGCTGGAAGCTCGCGCGCATCGCGCGGCGGGCGCCGTCGAGCAGCGTGGCCGCATCGGTCACGTGGCGTTCGCGCAGCTTCTGGTACTCGCGCATGCCGGAGGCGAAGATGCGCTCCATGGGGCCGGCGAACTTGGCGTTCTGCGCCGCCGAGGCGAACAGCTCGTTCAGGCTGGTGCCCGACCAGAACTCGCGTTCGAAGTCGTCGTTGAGCACGCGGATGCGCTTGAGGGCAAAGTACTTGCGGATGATGGCGGCCCAGCTGGCGACCGACACGATCACCAGCAGCAGCACGACCAGTTGCACCACGAAGCTGGCGTGGAGCAGGAGATTGATGATGGAGAGATCTTGGTTCATGGCTTGAAAGGTTGAGTCATGGAGCCGCTGGAGTGCTCGAGGGTTCCCGAAACTTGGGCCGGAATGCGCGCAGGGCGCAAGGTGGCGGCGTCCACCCAGCCGATGCGGATCGTGCCTTCGCACAGCAAGACCGGTGCCGCGGCCCCGGTGCGTTCTTGCTCTGTTTTTGATAGCACGCGCTGACCGATTATCAACGACGCCGTGCCCAGTTGCCGCAGCTCGGCTGTAACCAGCAGTTCGTCGTCCAGCCGCGAGGGCCGATGGTATTTGAGCTGCGTTTCGCTCACCACGAACTGGCCGCCGGTGGCTTCCTTGAGCTTGCGCTGCTCGACGCCCAGGGAGCGCAGCCACTCGGTGCGACCGCGCTCCATGAACTTCAGGTAGTTGGCGTAGAACACGATGCCGCCGGCATCGGTGTCTTCCCAGTAGACGCGGATCGGAAACTCGAAACTCATTGCGCGATCATGGCCCGCAGGCGCTCAACCGATTCCTGCAGGTGCGCCATCGAACTGGCGGTGGAGAAGCGCACGAACTTCGCGGTCTCGGCGGTGCCGAAGTCGCGCCCGGGCGTCACGGCCAGGTGGGCGCGCTTCATGGTCTCGAAAGCGAAGTCCCAGCTGCCCGAGATGCCGAGCTTGTCGGCCACGCTGGTGCAGTCGGCCCAGGCGTAGAAGGCGCCATCGGGCACCACGGGCACGTTCAGGCCCAGGGCGTTCAGTTGCGGAATGAACCAGTCGCGGCGCGCCTTGAACTCGGCGCGGCGGCGTTCGTACTCGGCGATGCTCTCGGCCTCGAAGCAGGCCAGCGCCGCGTACTGCGACACCGTGCTCGCGCAGATGAAGAGGTTCTGCGCCAGGCGCTCGACCACCGGCACCAGCACTTCGGGAACCACCAGCCAGCCGAGGCGCCAGCCGGTCATGTTGAAGTACTTGCTGAAGCTGTTGATGCTGATGACGTTGTCGTCGATGGCCAGTGCCGTCTGCCCGAACGCATCGTCGTACGACAGGCCCAGGTAGATCTCGTCGATCAGCGTGATGCCGCCGCGCTGCGACACCACCTTGTGGATGCGGCGCAGCTCGTCGGGCGCGATCGAGGTGCCGGTCGGGTTCGAGGGCGAGGCCAGCAGCACGCCGCGCGTCTTGTCGGTCCAGGCGGCCTCGACCTTGGCGGCGGTGAGCTGGAAGCGCTCCTCGGCCGTGGTCGGTACCAGCACGGCCTTGCCGTCCGCAGCGCTCACGAAGTGGCGGTTGCAGGGGTAGCTCGGGTCGGGCATCAGGATCTCGTCGCCCGATTCGATGAGCGCGAGGCAGGCCAGCTGCAGCGCGGCCGAGGCACCGGCCGTGACGACGATGCGGCGGGCCGGCACGTCGACGTTGAAGCGCTGCTTGTACCAGCCGCTGATGCGCTCGCGCAGGTGATCGAGGCCGGTGGCCTGCGTGTACTGCGTGGCGCCGGCGCGCACGGCGCGGGCGGCCGCTTCCTGCACCAGGGGCGGGGCGGTGAAGTCGGGCTCGCCGATGTTCAGGAAGATCATCGGACGGTCGGTGTGGGCCACTTCGCGGGCCAGCACCCCAGCGGCTTTCGCCACCTCCATCACGTAAAACGGTTCGATGCGCTGCGCGCGCGTCGAGATCCTCATGGGCGCGCCTTGCCGGTGGCCCGGTCGGCTTCCACTTCGAGCGGACGCAGCTGCGGCGCCAGCCCGTTGAGCACGGCGTTCACGTACTTGTGGCCGTCGGTGCCGCCGAATTCCTTGGCGAGTTCGATGCACTCGTTGAGCACCACGCGCCAGGGCACGTCGGGGCAGTTCTGGAACTCGTACACGCCGATCCACATCACGGCGTGCTCGATGGGCGAGATCTCCGCGAACTTGCGGTCCAGCAGCGGAAGGATCAGCGCGTCGAGCTGTTCGGCGCCGTTGATCGAGCCGTGCAGCAGCGCGTCGTAGTGCGCCGCGTCGGCCTTGTGGAAGCCCGCGAGGTCGCGCGTGAAGTGGTCGATGTCGGTCGGGTCGTTGCGGCCCACCAGGTGCTGGTAGAGCGCCTGCAGCGCGAACTCGCGCGCGCGGCTGCGGTTCGACTTGGCCGCGGCCTTGCGTGCGCCCGTGCTGGTGAGGCCGGTGCGCGACTGGCGGGGCTTGGCGGACTTGGAGGTGTCTTCGGTCATGAAAGGGTGGCCAGCAGTTGTGCCATCTCGACCGCCACCTGGGCTGCGTCGCGGCCCTTGTCGGTCTGGCGGGCGACGGCCTGTTCGAGGTTTTCGGTCGTGAGGATCGCGTTGGCGATGGGCAGGCGGTAGTCGAGCGCGACGCGGCTCACGCTCGAGCCCGATTCGTTGGCCACCAGTTCGAAGTGGTAGGTCTCGCCGCGGATGATGCAGCCCAGCGCCACGAGCGCGTGGTAGCCGCCGCGCTCGGCGAGCGCCTGCAGTGCCACGGGCACTTCGAGCGCGCCGGGCACCTGCACATGATGGATGTCGGACGCGGCCACGCCGAGCGCCTCGAGCTCCGACAGGCAGGCCGTGGCCAGTGCGTCGGTGATGTCGGCGTTGAAGCGCGCCTGCACGATGCCGATGCGCAGGCCTTTGCCGTTGAGGGTGATCTCGCCCTTGTTGGAACCTTGCATGGTCGTTCAGTCTTTCGTGAGGTAACCGGCGATCTCGAGGCCGAAGCCGGCGGCCATGCTCGGCATGCGACGCGGCGCGCCGAGCAGGTTCATCTTGTGCACGCCGCATTCGCGCAGGATCTGCGCGCCGATGCCGTAGTTGCGCAGGTCCATGCGACCGCGCTCGGGCGCTTGCGCGGGGCGCGCGGTGCCGTCGAACTGCGCGAGCAGCTCGGCCGCGGTTTCGCCGCAGTTCAGCAGCACGGCCACGCCCTTGCCTTCGTTCGCGATGTGCGAGAGGCTGGCGTCCAGGCTCCAGGAGTGCATCGGGCGGTTGACTTCGAGCGCGTCGAGCACCGACAGCGGCTCGTGCACGCGCACCGACACCGTGTCTTCAGGCGCCCACTGGCCGCGCACCAACGCGAGGTGCACGCCGCGGCTGGGCTTGTCGACGAAGGCGTGGGCCGTGAAGACGCCCCAGTTGGTCTGGATCTCGCGGCAGCCGACTTTTTCGACCAGCGATTCGACGCGGCTGCGGTGCTCGATGAGCGCGGCGATGGTGCCGATCTTGAGGCCGTGCTCGGCCGCGAAGATCTGCAGGTCGGGCAGGCGGGCCATCGTGCCGTCTTCGTTCATCACCTCGCAGATCACCGAGGCGGGCGAGCAGCCGGCCATGGCGGCCAGGTCGCAGCCGGCTTCGGTATGGCCGGCGCGCATGAGCACGCCGCCGTCCACCGCCTGCAGCGGGAAGATGTGGCCGGGCTGCACCAGGTCGGCGGCCACGGCGTTGCGTGCCACGGCGGCCTGCACGGTGCGGGCGCGGTCGGCGGCCGAGATGCCGGTGGTCACGCCTTCGGCCGCCTCGATGGAGACGGTGAAGGCGGTGGAATGCTTGGCGCCGTTGCGCTGGACCATCGGCGGCAGCTGCAGCCGCTCGCACATCTCGCGCGAGAGCGTGAGGCAGATCAGGCCGCGCGCGTGGCGGGCCATGAAGTTGATGGATTCGGCGGTGATGTGGTCGGCGGCGATGACGATGTCGCCTTCGTTCTCGCGGTCTTCCTCGTCCACGAGGATGACCATGCGGCCGGCGGCCAGCTCGGCCACGATGTCTTCGACCGGGGAGATCGGTGCGGGTGCACGGTCGGCGCGCGGGGCGCCGATCGGCGTGACGGAGGCGTTCATTTCGAAGTGTCCTTGGGAGACGTGGAAGACGTCAGAGAGGGGGTGAGCATGCCGGCCTGAAGCATGCGCTCCACGTAGCGCGCCACGGTGTCGATTTCGAGGTTGACCTTCGAGCCGGCCTTCAGGCCGCCGAGGGAGGTGTTTTCCACGGTGTGCGGGATCAGGTTGATGCTGACCTCGGCGCCATCGGCGATGTCGCTCACGCTGTTGACCGTGAGGCTCACGCCGTTGATGGTGATCGAGCCCTTGTAGGCCAGGAAGCGGGCAAGGGCGGGCGGTGCGACCACGCGCAGCTCCCAGCTTTCGCCGACCGGCGCGAAGAAGCTCACGTGGCCGATGCCGTCCACGTGGCCCGAGACGATGTGGCCGCCGAGGCGGTCGCTCGCGCGCAGGGCCTTCTCGAGGTTGATGCGGCTGCCTTCGTCGGTCAGGCCGGCCGTCTTGTCGAGGGACTCCGCGGAAATGTCGATGGTGAATTGCCCGCGTTCAGGTGCGAGCGTGGTGACCGTCATGCAGGCGCCGTTGAGCGCGATGCTGTCGCCGAGCCCGACGTCGTCGAGGTAGCCGTCGGGCACCTCGATGCTGAGTCGCTTGCCGTAGGAGGAGGAGGTGCCGAGGTCGTGGATGGCGGCGATGCGCCCCACGCCGGTGATGATTCCGGTGAACATTTCCACATTTTCGCAGACATCGAGGGGTCTTCGGCCCGAAGGGCCGGTTTGCGGCTGCGAATGTGCCGCGCCGCGTGGGCGGCGGCTCAGAAGCGGTCGCGGCCGGCGACGCGCGCGACGATGCGCAGGTCGGGCCCCAGCATGTCCACCGACTTGAATTCGAGCGGCAGCGCGCCTGCGAGCGAGGTGAGCGGGCCTTCGGCATGCAGGTGGCTGGCGATGTCGAGCCCGCTGCCGATCAGCTTGGGCGCCAGGTACACCAGCAGCTCGTCCACGCAGCCCTCGCGCAGCAGCGAGCCGTTGAGCTTGTGGCCCGATTCGACGTGCAGCTCGTTGACGCCGCGCGCCGCGAGGTCCCGGAGCATCGCGGGCAGGTCGACCTTGCCGTGCAGGTTGGGCAGGCAGGTGATGGTGGCGCCGCGGGCTTCGAGTGCGGCCGCCTTTTCTTCGTTGTGCCGGCTGGCGGCGTAGATCCAGACGGCGCGGCCAGCTATGAAAATGTGAGCGTCGGGCGAGGTCTGGAGATGGCTGTCGACCACCACGAGGTGGGGCTGGCGCGGCGTGTCGACCAGGCGCACGTCCAGCCGCGGGTTGTCTTCGAGCAGCGTGCCGACGCCGGTCAGCACGGCACCGGTGCGGGCCCGCCAGGCGTGGCCGTCGGCGCGCGCGGCCTCGCCGGTGATCCACTGGCTCACGCCGTTGTGCAGGCCGGTGCGGCCGTCGATCGAGGCGGCGATCTTCATTCGAACCCAGGGCTGCTGGCGGATCATGCGGCTGAAGAAGCCGATGTTGAGCTCGCGGGATTCGTCGGCGCCCGGGCCGACTTCGACCTCGACGCCCGCCGCACGCAGGCGCTCGAAGCCCTGTCCCGCCACGAGCGGGTTCGGGTCGGCGAGCGAGGCCACGACGCGGCGCACGCCGGCGGCGATCAGTGCGTCGCAGCAGGGGCCGGTGCGGCCGTGGTGCGAGCAGGGTTCGAGCGTGACGTAGGCGGTGGCGCCCGCAGTCGAATGGCCTTGGGCTTGCGCGTCGCGCAGCGCCATCACCTCGGCATGCGGGCCGCCGGCTTGTTGGGTGTGGCCCTGGCCGATCACGCGGCCGTCGGCGTCGCACAGCACGCAGCCGACGCGCGGGTTCGGGTCGGTCAGGCGGATCGCGGAGGCGGCCAGCCGCAGAGCGGTCGCGATGTGTTCGGAAGAGGGCATGGGTACGGAGCGAAAAAGGCTGCGCGGGTCGGCGCGCCGCTCAGATATCGCGCAGCAGCTGCCGGAACTCGTCCACGTCCTCGAAGCTGCGGTACACCGAGGCAAAGCGCACGTAGGCGACCTTGTCGAGTTTCTTGAGTTCGCGCATGACGAGCTCGCCGACTTTCGTCGAATCGATTTCGCGCAGGCCGCTGGCCAGGAGTTTCTGTTCGATGCGCAGCAGGGCGTTGTCGATCTGCTCGATGCTCACGGGGCGCTTGCGCAGCGCCAGCATCATCGAGGCGCGCACCTTGGTCGAGTCGAAGTCGGCGCGGCTGCCGTCCTTCTTGACCACGACGGGGAAGTTGACGTCGGGGCGCTCATACGTGGTGAAGCGTTTGTCGCAGGCGCTGCACTGGCGGCGCCTGCGGACGAAGTCGGCGTCTTCCGAAACGCGGGTCTCGACGACCTGCGTTTCGAGATGACCGCAAAAAGGGCATTTCATGCGGCCAGTGCTTCTCTTCTTCTGATTACGAAATCAACGGTAGACAGGGAAGCGGCTCGTCAAGGCGTGGACCTTGGCGCGCACCGCGTCGATGTTCGCCGCGTCGCGCGGGTTCTCGAGCACGTCGGCCACCAGGTTCGCCGTGATGCGGGCCTCTTCGTCCTTGAAGCCGCGGGTGGTCATGGCGGGGGTGCCGATGCGCACGCCGCTGGTGACCATCGGCTTTTCCGGGTCGTTGGGGATCGCGTTCTTGTTGATCGTCATGTGGGCGGCGCCCAGCACGGCTTCGGCTTCCTTGCCCGTGATGCCCTTCGAACGCAGGTCGACCAGCATGACGTGGCTTTCGGTGCGTCCGCTCACGATGCGCAGGCCGCGCGAGGTGAGGGTGTCGGCCACGATCTGGGCGTTCTTGACCACCTGTTGCTGGTAGGCCTTGAACTCGGGCGTCAGGGCTTCCTTGAACGCGACGGCCTTGGCGGCGATCACGTGCATCAGCGGGCCGCCTTGCAGGCCGGGGAAGATGGCGCTGTTGATCGCCTTCTCGTGCTGCGACTTCATCAAAATGATGCCGCCGCGCGGGCCGCGCAGGCTCTTGTGCGTGGTCGAGGTGACGATGTCGGCGTGCGGCACCGGGTTGGGGTACACGCCCGCGGCCACGAGGCCGGCGTAGTGGGCGATGTCGACCATGAAGATCGCACCGACGTCCTTGGCGACCTTGGCGAAACGCTCGAAGTCGATGTGCAGAGAGTAGGCCGAGGCGCCCGCGATGATCAGCTTGGGCATGTGCTCATGCGCCTTGCGCTCCATCGCGTCGTAGTCGATGGCTTCGTTGGCGTCCAGGCCGTAGCTCACCACGTTGAACCACTTGCCGCTCATGTTGAGAGGCATGCCGTGGGTCAGGTGGCCGCCTTCGGCCAGGCTCATGCCCATGATGGTGTCGCCGGGCTTCAGGAAGGCGAGCATCACGGCTTCGTTGGCCGAGGCGCCGCAGTGCGGCTGCACGTTCGCGGCGTCGGCACCGAAGATCTGCTTGACGCGGTCGATGGCCAGTTGCTCGGCCACGTCGACGTGCTCGCAGCCGCCGTAGTAGCGCTTGCCCGGGTAGCCTTCGGCGTATTTATTAGTGAGCTGCGAGCCCTGGGCGGCCATGACGGCCGGCGAGGCGTAGTTCTCGCTGGCGATCAGCTCGATGTGATGTTCCTGGCGCGCGTTTTCGGCTTGAATGGCGGCCCAGATTTCGGGATCGGTCTGTTCGACCAGGATATTGCGTTGGTACATGGCAGTCCTTTGAAGACGAGGTCCTTGTTCAACCAAACAAGGGCTGCCCAGGCGAACGGCTGAACGCCTGTTGTGGCCAGGCGGCACGCTTCCCAGTGGTATTCCACGTCAGCGCGTGGCACCTTTTTCAGGGTGCTGCGCCTATCGCCAGTCGCGTACAGGCCGAGTGTAGCGCAGGCCCGCACGCATCCGGGCCGGGAGGGCCGGCAAGGCCTCAGGAAACTGCGGAGAGCAGGGCGACCTTGGCCGGCTCGCTGCCGGTGGCGGGCTCTTCACCCGCGGGCTTGGCCGGTGCCACGACCGGGATCGGCTGTGCGCGCGCCGTGGTCGGCGGTGGCACGACCATCGTCGAGGGCGCGCGGCCGGCGGCGACCTGGCGCAGGCGCTCGTGCTCGGCCAGCACCTTGGCGGCATAGCCGCCGTCGTCGTCGAGGTTGGCGGCGCCCACGTAGTAGCGCAGGCCGCCTTCGAGCGAGCCGGCGCGGGCGATGCATTCCTGCAGCACCTTCACGCCGACGCGCATGTTGGTCACGGGGTCGAAGGCGGTGAGCGTGCCGCCCGCGCTTTCGTACTTGTCGCCGTGAACGCGGGTCATGACTTGCATCAGGCCCTGGGCGCCGACGTGGCTTTGCGCGAACGGGTTGAAGCTGGATTCGATGGCCATGATGGCCAGGATCAGCGTCGGGTCGAGCTTGGTGCGCTTGCCGATCTGGTAGGCCTCGGAGACCAGCACGCTCAGCGGCTCGGCCGCAACGCGGTACTTCTTGCTGAGCCAGTAGGCCACCGCCGCCTGCTGCTTGGGCAGCTCGTCGGGGCTCGCGGCCGTGGTGCGCTCGATGGCGGTCGGCTCGAGGTCCGTGGGTTCGGGCGCGGGCTTGCGCGACTGCAGCCAGCCCATCAGTTGTTCCTCGCCGGTCTTGCGCAGGTCGGGGCGCGCCACGAGGGCGAGGGCCGCGAACACGATGGCCAGGCCGACCAACGCAAACCCGTTGTGGGTGATTTCAAAAAAGCCGTCTGCCACATCGGACACGAAGGTCCGTAGCCCGCGGGCTGTGGCATCAAACGCCTTGCTCATCGCTTTTTTCCTTTCTGTGCGGCACCTGGCATGCAGCGCCTGAAAGGGCGGTGGATGAAGGCAGCGGCGCTTGGATTGGTATGTACGAATCAGGCTCCGCGCATGGAGGGGGTGTGGGGTAGGGAGCGCGGCGGCCTGATCACGCCGGTGGAATTCGGCAGCGGATTCAGGGAGGCCCTGCTGCGTCCGGCAGCAAGGGCAGGCGGGATTCTATCGTGGCTAAATACACGGTCAAGCATAAGGATTTGGTTTCATATGTTAATAAGTGCTTGAAGAATCCCCCCGTCCGAGGGGCTTCCAAGGGGAGCGGGCCTACGGGAAATCCCTTGGAAAAAGGGATTTGCAAAGGAAGGGTGAGACGCCTAATCTGGACGGGCCTGAGGTTTCAGGCGTTTTTCCGAAGTCAGGCAGTCCGAGGTGCAAGTCAAGGACTCGAACGATGGAGGACTCCACGGCGGCAATCTCTTGCTGCCAGCACGGCGGGAACCATTACTTCCGGTCGCGCGAATCGATGGCATGGGTTTTGAGCCCGCCATCAAGCCCGGTGACAAGACACTTCGTCGACTCACCGGGCTTTCTTGTTTTCGGGGCGC
Source organism: Variovorax sp. GW531-E2 (assembly GCF_059423125.1). Lineage (NCBI taxonomy): Bacteria > Pseudomonadati > Pseudomonadota > Betaproteobacteria > Burkholderiales > Comamonadaceae > Variovorax > Variovorax sp. GW531-E2. The sequence continues at coordinate 10,549 of NZ_JBWKXQ010000088.1, forward strand.
GCACTTTCGGCCTATCCACGCCGGCGGTGATTGCCTTCGCATCACAACGCCTCGCCAAAAGGGAACGCATTCACGTTTCCGCAGACTTTGTTGGCATCTGTTTGCGGCACACTTCTGTGGATGGATGCTGCTTCGATCAAACAGAACAAATGGGTGCGGCGTGGGGTTGTCGCGTTGCTGGTGTTGTTGGCCCTGTGGGTCATCGCGTGGCTGGCGGTGCCGCCGATCGCCAAGAGCCAGCTCCAGAAGATCGCAAGCGAAAAGCTGGGCCGGCAGGTCACCGTCGGCAAGATCGACTTCAAGCCCTGGACGCTCGAGCTCGCACTGAATGACCTGCGCATCGCCACCGCCGACGGCAAGCAGCCGCAGGTGGCCATCAAGCGCATCTATGCCGACGCCGAACTGCAATCGCTGTTCCGCCTGGCGCCCGTGATCGACGCGGTGACGGTCGAGGCGCCCGCGGTGCTGCTCACGCACCTGGCCGACGGCAAGTACGACATCGACGACATCCTGGCCAAGCTGGCCTCGGGCCCGCCGCCCGATCCGAAGGCCGAGCCTGCGCGCTTCGCGATCTACAACATCTCGATCAAGGACGGCGCGGTCGACTTCGACGACCAGACCGTCAAACGCCGGCACGAGCTGCGCGGCTTCATGCTGAATGTGCCGTTCCTGAGCAACCTCGCGTCCAAGCGCGAGATCAAGACCGAGCCCAAGCTGGCCTTCGCGCTCAATGGCAGCCAGTTCGACTCGGCCGCCTTCACGACCCCGTTCGCGCAAAGCCGCAAGACCGACGCCCACGTGCAGTTCAAGGGGCTCGACCTCGTGCCCTACCTGGGCTACATCCCCGGCGGCCTGCCGGTGAAGCTGCAGGCCGGCAGCCTGGATGCCGACCTGAAGATCGATTTCCAGCAGACCAGCACCATCGGACTGAAGATCACCGGCACGGTCGAGGCCCATGGCGCCAAGCTGGGCGACGCGCGCGGTCGCGACCTGCTGGGCTTCGACTCGCTCAAGCTGGCACTGGCCGACGTGCGACCGCTGGAGTCGGTGTTCCACCTGAGCGAGGTCGCGCTGACCAAGCCGCAGCTGGTGGTGGCGCGCGACGCCGCCGGCCAGCTCAACCTGATGGCCACCGACCCGGCGACCGGCGCGGCCGAAAAGGCGGCGCCGCTGCCCGCGCCCGCCGCCAGCGCCCCGGGCGGCAAGCCGGTCGCCGAGAAGCCCAAGCTCAAGGTGCAGGTCGACAAGATCGCGCTCGACGGCGGCCGTGTCGGCTGGCGCGACGAAACCGTCAAGCCCGCCGCGGCCATCGACCTCACCGACCTCGGCATCAACCTCACGGCCGTCACCTGGCCCATGGAAAAGCCCGCGCAGTTCGAAGGCAGCAGCGCCGTCGCGGGCGCCACGCTGAAGTTCAAGGGCAACGCCACCGACAAGGTCGCCGACGTGCAGACCGAGGTCGAGGCGCTGCCGCTGTCGCTGGCCGCGCCGTATCTGGCGCAGAGCCTGGAGCCCACGCTCGACGGCAAGCTCAGCGGCCAGATCGACGTGTCCTGGGCCCAGCCCGACCTGAAGTTCAAGGCGCGCCGCCTCGCCGCCGACGGCCTGGCGCTGACCCAGGCCAAGACCGCGCTGGCCAGCGTCGGGCGCTTCGAGCTGGTCGACGCCGAGGTCGACATGACCAAGCACACCTTGAACATCGCGTCGTTCACCGCGACCAACCCCAAGGTGAGCGTCGAGCGCGACAACGAGAAGCGCTGGATGTTCGAGCGCTGGCTCAAGACCCCGGCCGGCGGCGCCAAGGTGGCGGCGCCCAAGCCGGCCGACGCCGGCGCGGCGCGCCCGAATAGCGCCAACACCAAGCCCTGGGCGCTGACCCTGGGCACGCTGGCGGTCGACAACGGCAGCCTGTCCTATGCGGACAAGGCCGGCTCGGCGCCGGTGGCGATCGAGGTCACGGCCTTCAAGCTGCTGGCCCAGAAGATTGCACCCGACACCAACACCGTCTCGCCGCTGCAGGTATCGGGCCGCATCGGCGCGGGCCGCCGCGCGGACCCGGGACGCTTCGACTACAAGGGCAACATCGTGCTCAAGCCGCTGGCGGCCGAGGGGCGGCTCGAGGTGGCGTCCTTCCCGGCGCATGCCTTCAAGGCCTACTACGCCGACGCGCTCAATGTGGACATCCGCCGCGCCTTCGCGAACTACCGCGGGACGGTGCGCTACGCAAGCGCGCCGGCCGGCATGAGCCTGAAGCTGGCCGGCGACACCGCGCTGGACGACTTCCGCGCCAACAGCGTCTCGCTGACCCAGTCGCCTGGCTTCGACCGCAACAACAGCCAGCTGCTGAGCTGGAAGACCCTGAGCCTGCGCGGCCTGCAGGTCAGCCTCGCACCCAACGCGGCCCCGACCGTGGACGTGCGCGAAACCACGCTGACCGACTTCTTCGCGCGCGTGATCGTCGACCCCACCGGCCGCCTCAACCTGCTGAGCCTGACCAAGAAGGGCGAGGAAGCCTCGAAGGCCGCCGCGGCCGCCGCCACCGAAGCCAGCACCAGGAAGGGTCCGGGCGGCACGACCACCACGACCCGCGCGCCGGCCGCCTCGGCGCCGCAGCGGGCTTCGGGCGGTGCGCCGGTGTCGGCCGAAGCCATGGTCGGTGGTGCACCCGAGCCTGCCCCGGCTGCGTCCGCACCCGTCGTGGCTGCCGCGCCTGCGGCCGACAGCGGCCCGACGCCCGTCATCAACTTCGGTCCGATGAGCCTGGTCAACGGCAAGATCGACTTCACCGACCTGTTCGTCAAGCCCAACTATTCGGCCGACCTGAGCGAGCTGACCGGCAAGCTCAGTTCCTTCTCGTCGAACCCGCCGAACGGGCAGGGCGGCCGGCCGGCGCTGGCCGACCTCGAGTTGCGCGGCAAGGCGCAGCAGACCGCGGCGCTGGAAATCACCGGCAAGCTCAACCCGCTGGCCAAGCCGCTCGAACTCGACATCACGGCCAAGATGCGCGACCTCGACCTCGCGCCGCTGTCGCCGTACTCGGTGCGCTACGCGGGCCACGGCATCGAGCGCGGCAAGATGAGCATGGACGTCAACTACAAGATCGCGCCCGACGGCCAGCTCACCGCCACCAACAAGCTGGTGCTCAATCAGCTGAAGTTCGGCGACGAGGTCGCTGGTGCGCCCAACAGCCTGCCCGTGCGCCTGGCCGTGACGCTGCTGGCCGATCGCAACGGCGTGATCGATGTCGACCTGCCGCTGCGCGGCTCGCTCAACGACCCGCAGTTCAGCATCGGCCCGTTGATCTTCAAGGCGGTGGTCAACCTGATCGTCAAGGCTGTGACCGCGCCGTTCAGCCTGCTGACCGGCGGCCTGGGCGGTGGCGGCAGCGGCGACTCGAGCGCCATCACCTTCGAGCCCGGCAGTTCCACGCTCAGCAGCGGCGCCAAGGAAAGCCTGGACAAGGTCGTGAAGGCCCTGACCGAGCGGCCGACGCTGCAGATGACGGTGGTGGGTACCTCCAGCCTCGAGAAGGAGCGCGACGCCTACCAGCGCCAGCGCCTGCGCCAGCTGACCCAGGCCGAGAAGCGCCGCGTCGCGGTGCGCGGCGGCCAGACCGGCACCGAGGTGGCGCCGGTGACCGATGCCGAATACCCGGAGCTGCTCACGGCCGTCTACAAGCGCTCCGACATCACCAAGCCGCGCAACATGGTCGGCCTGGCCAAGGACCTGCCGGTGAAGGAAATGGAAAACCTGCTGCTGGCCAGCGTGCCGGTCGACGAGGAATCGATGCGCCAGCTCGCCGTCGAGCGTGGCGCGGTGGTGCGCGACTACCTGCTGGCGCAGAAGCTGCCGAGCGAGCGCCTGTTCCTGGGGGCCGTGCGCACCACGGCCAGCGGCAACGACTGGAAGCCCGGCGCCGAGCTGAGCCTGACCATGAAATAGCCGGCGGGGCTTGGCTTTCGCCTCGCCTTGCCATATATCTTGCGGGCCCTTTTCAGCCCGCTGAACGGTGCGCGCCGCAGTTCCGACACGGAATTCGGCGGGCTGTTCGCCAACTGGGTGAAAATGTCGATGTGCGCCGGCCTTTGCCGGCGCCTTCGCTTTCTCTACCAAGACAACGATTTCGCGCAGTGACCTCTACTTCTTCCAAGCCACACGACCTCCAGGCCCTCGACACGCTCACCGGCGGCGCCTTCACCGCGCCGACCTCGGGCGAGCGCGCCGCGCGCATCCGCGACTGGCTCGCGGGCAACCCTTCGTCCGAGCAGATGCAAGAGGTCTTCAAGGAGTTGAGCGGCCGCGACAAGGGCGCCGCGCGCCTGCTGCGCGAAAAGCTCGACGAAATCAAACGCGCCAAGGGCCAGGAAGCCATCGCCGCCGAATGGGCGCAGAAGGCCGAAACGCTGCTGGCGCAGTCCAAGCTCAACATCGCCGACGCACTGGCTTGGCAGCGTGACGCCGCCAAGGCCGGCGCGCCGTTGTCGCGCGAACCGCTGGCCGGGCTGAAGGCCCAGCTGGCCGAGCGCGTCAAGGGCATCGAAGACCTGCAGCACCGCGCGCAGGTCCACCGCGAAGCCGCCGTCCTGCTGGCGCAGCGCTTCGAAGTGCTGTCCACCAAGGGCTGGAAGGACGCCCAGGCCGCCGAGGAATCGCTGCGCGCCGACGTGACCCACTGGCAGCAGCAAGCCGCCGACATCGTGGCCGATGCCAACTGGAACAGCCTCGACGCCAAGTTCGCCCCCCAGCTCGAAGCTTCCAAGTCGCAGCTGCTCGTGGTGTCCGATTCGTTCCACGGCGCGCTGGCGCAGGCCGTTGCCGCCGCGGCCGATGCCGCCGCGCCGCTGCCGCCCGTGCCTGTGTGGGCAGACGAACTGCGCGCCGCACGCGGCGAAGTGGTTGCGCCCAAGCCCGCCGCGCCCGCCCGTCCCGCCGCACCCAAGGTCGACCCGGCCGTGCGCGCCGCGGCGCAAGACGCCGTGCAGGCCGCCCTCGCCAAGCTCGAACAGGAAACCGCCGAAGGCCATGGCAAGGCCAGCGCCGGCGCCGCCGCTGCGCTGCGCGCCGTGCTCAAGGAACACGGCAAGCTGGTCGACGCGCCGCTCGAAGCCCGCGTGCATGCCGCACTGGTCGCTGCCGGCGAACTCGAAGGCTGGCAGCGCTGGAGCGCCGACAAGGTGCGCGAAGACCTCGTCGCCAAGGCCGAAGGCCTGCTCAAGCGCCCCGAAGGCCAGGCCCTCGGCGGCCGCAAGATGCAGGAAACCCTGCGCGCCCTGCGCGACCAGTGGAAGCAGGCCGACCAGGGCGGCGTGCCGAACCATGCGCTGTGGAAGCGTTTCGACGAAGCCTGCAACGAAGCCCACAAGGTCGTCGAGGCCTGGCTCGAGAAGGTGCGCGCCGATGCCGCCGAACACCGCGCCCTGCGCGTCGCACTCATCGAAGAGGTTAAGGCCTGGGCTGCCGCCCATGCCGGCGCCACCGACCTGAAGGCGCACAACCGCGCGCTGCACCAGTTCGCCGACCGCTGGCGCGATGCCGGCCACGTGGGCGAGAAGGTGTTTGCCGAGCTGCAACCGCTGTGGAATGAAGCCTTCGGCGCCGCCCGTGCCCCGTTCGAAACCGCTCAGAAGGCCAGCGTCGAACGTCGCCAGGCCATGATCGCCGAAGCCACCGAGCTGGGTGCCCAGCCGATGCTGCGCATCGACGCCGTGAAGGCGCTGCAGCAGCGCTGGCAGCACGAGGCGCAGAGCGTGCCGCTCGATCGCCGCCACGAACAGAAGCTGTGGGACGCCTTCCGCGCGCCCATCGACGAAGCCTTCAACCGCAAGACGGTCGAGCGCGAAAAGGCATCGGCCGCCATGAGCGAGCACGACCGCCATGTGCTCGAAGCCTCCAAGGCGCTCGACGCGGCCAATGCCGGCGGCGACGCACAGAAGATCCGCGCCGCCATCGCCGGCCTCGAAGCTGCACTGCGCGGTGAAGCGCCTGCGCCCGCCACCACGAGCGACGGCCCCTCGGTCGGCGCGACCGGTGTCGAAGCCCCCGGCCAGGCCGCGGCCGAGTTCGGCGAAAGCGCCGAGCAGACGCCGGGTTCGAGCGATGCCGAAGCCACGCCGTCCGCACCCGCGGCAGCAGTGGCCGACGCGCCCGACCTGGTCGCTCCCGCAGACGGCGCCGATGCCTCGGCCCGCAGCGATAGCGCCGCGCACGAAGCCGGTGAGGCTGCGAGCGTCGCACCGGCCGCGCCGCCGAAGCCCGCACCCAAGCCCGTGGTCGCCATGCGTGGCGACGACCGGCCGAGCAGCAAGAAGGCCGAAGCCGCACCGGCCGCTCGCGGCACGGGTCGCTTCGGTGATCGCCGCGACGGTGGCCGTCCCGGTGCCGGCAGCCCCGGCCGCCCGAACGACCGTGGCGGCCCGCGTCCCGATGCCCGTGGTGGCGATCGCGGTGCACCGGGCGGTGGCCGTTTCGGCGACCGTCCGCCGCGCGAAGACCGCGGTCCGCGCTTGGGTGATGCCGCCTTCCGCGCGCAGCGCGAGGCGCTCGAGCGTGCCGACATGGCGCTGCGCAAGCTGGCCGCGCAGGCCCACGGCGAAGCGCTCACGCAGGTGCTCGGCGCCTGGGAGCAGCGCGATGCCGCGCGCCTGCCGAGCGTGCAGGAACTCGGCCGTGCCGTGACGCCGGCCGTGCGCACGCAATGGTCGCAGGCCGTGGGCGCCGCACCGACGGCCGCCGCGGGCGATGCCGCCGAAGCGCTGCTGCGTCTGGAGATGGCCGCCGAAGTGCCGACGCCCGCCGAGCAACTCGATGCACGCCGCGCGCTGCAGCTCAAGCTGCTGACGAAGCGTGGCGATCCGACGCCGGCCCAGACCTGGGGTCAGGACGCCGGCAAGGTGCTCGCCGCTGCGCACGACGCCGCCACCGCGCGCCGTCTGCAGAACGCGCTGAAGGCCTTGCTGCGCAAGTAAGGCGTCCGCGCGCGTTCATGAGAAGGAGCCCGCCGCGTGCGGGCTTTTTCATGTGTGTCGACCCGTCCCGGCTCAAGGCAATTTAGCCAGGATCTTGTCCATTTCTCCGGCGGTATAGGCGCGCAGGGAGCGCGTGCGCACATTGCCCTGCATGGCGATGGCCAGACTGAATGCACAGAGCGCCTGCTCGTCCTCGGACTCCAGCACGCAGACCACATCGCAGTCGCCCATGGTCCAGAAGATCTCGCGCATGTTGACGCCGAGCTTCTGTGCGGTTTCCTTGGCGGCGGCAGCGCGTTTGGTGGTTTCCTTGACGCTCTGGATGCCCTTGTCCGTGAAGCTCAGCATGCCGATATAGGTCACCATTTTCTGCTCCTGTGTTGTTATCCGCGGGGGACGAATCACATGAAGCAACGCCGCCCCCGATGGCGACGCTCCAGGTCATCGGGCGCGCAGCGGTGCTGTGGAGGGCGATGGCCGCAGCGATGCTACGCCTGGGGCCTGCAAAGGCAAGGCGCTCCCGATCAGCGCCTACTCAGGACGAGGTATGCGGACTGCCATCGCGCGCGCAAGCAAGGAAACCAGATGTGAGGGGCGGTCAGGCCTGCGCAGGCCGAAAGAACGCATCGAAGAGAACCAGCACTCCCGGGAAGTCCCGCGCGAAGTTCGGCCGGTTCACGAAGTAGGCCTCGCAGGCCACCGCGAAGAACTCGCTGATCGAGGTCGCGCCGTAGTCGTCGAGCCAGGGTGGCTCGGCGCCGAAGCGCTCGGCGAGGATGGTCTTCTCGCGGAAGTCGTCGTATGCCGGCTGCAGCACGGCCATCCAGGCCGCACGCGCCTCGCGTGCGCTGCGCCGGCCCATGAAGCCGGCTGGCAGCGGCGGGCAGCCGTCGGCGATGCCGTTGCGCATGTCGATCTTGTGGGCGAACTCGTGGATCACGACGTTGTAGCCGCCCTCGCTGCTGACGCTGCTCGCGAGCACGTCCTGCCAGCTGAGCATGACGGGGCCCTGGTCCATCGCCTCGCCGGCGACGACCTCTTCGTACTCGTGCACGACCAGCGCGTCATCGACGACCTTGCGCGGCGCCACCACCTCGGACGGGTGCACCACGATGCCGACGAAATCGTCGTACCAGTCGAGCCCGTCCTTCAGGTGCAGCACCGGCAGCACGGCCTGCGCCGCGATGGCCAGCGCCACCTCGTCGGTGATGACGAAGCCCTGCGTGCCATGGAATTCCTTGTCCCGCAGGAACTCGGCCGCGAGCGTGCGTAGTTGTTGCTGCTGCGCGGGCGGCAATTCGCCCAGGAAGGCGTAGCGCGTGAGCGTGGCGCGCCAGGCGGCGTCGGGAATCGGGGGCAGGGCGCGCAGCCGGCGCAGCCACTTGAACATCGGTGTTCGGTGTGCTTACCGCAGGTCGACGCGCTGCGCGCCGGCGGCCGACAGGCACAGCAGCTGCGCGCGCGGCGGGTGCGCGGCGGCGTCCCAGTCGCTCAGCACGATGCGACGCAGGCCGTGGCCCAGGTCGTGGACGGCGGGGCGGTGGGTGTGGCCATGGATCAGCGCGCTGGCGCCCGCGTGCTGCAGCCATTGGCGGGCAGCGTCGGCGTCCACGTCGGCCCAGAGGGTCGAGGGATCGCGCTTGCGGTCTTCGCTCTGTGCACGGATGGCGCGGGCGAGGGCGCGGCGCTCTTCCAGCGGGCGCGCGAGGAATGCGGCCTGCCATTCAGGCGTGCGCACCTGGGCGCGAAACTGGAGGTAGTCGGTGTCTTCGAGGCAGAGCGCGTCGCCATGGCTGAGCAGCCAGCGTTCGCCGTGCAGCACCAGCACCGTGGGGTCGTCGAGCAGCGTCAGGCCGCATTGCGCGGCAAATGCCTGGCCGACGAGGAAGTCGCGGTTGCCGTGCATGAAGAACACCGGTATGCGCTGCGCCGTGCGCTGCAGCAGCTCGACGCATTGCGCCTCGAAGCCGGGCTGGGCGGCGGCATCGTCGCCCACCCACACCTCGAACAGGTCGCCGAGGATGACCAGCGCATCGGCCGGCGTGGTCTGCAGGTAGCCCTGCCAGGCCTCGAAGGTGGCCAGCTCGCTGGCCTGCAGGTGCAGGTCGGAAATCAGGTCGACGGTGCGCCACGCGGGCGGCGCCACCAGCTCGGAGAAAGCCGGGTTCGCCACCGGGGTCATGCCGCTGCGCCGTGCCTGAAGTGCATCACTCGACAGTGACGACTGCCTTTTCGATCACGACGTCCTCGAGGGGCACGTCGTCATGGAAGCCCTTGCGGCCCGTCTTCACGGCCTTGATCTTGTCGACGACATCGGTGCCGCCCGTGACCTTGCCGAACACCGCGTAGCCCCAGCCCTGGGCCGAGGGGGCGGTGTGGTTCAGGAAGCCGTTGTCGGCCACGTTGATGAAGAACTGGGCGGTGGCCGAGTGCGGTGCGCTCGTGCGGGCCATGGCCACGGTGTAGTTGGCGTTCTTGAGGCCGTTGTTGGCTTCGTTCTCGATCTCGGCGCCGGTGGGCTTTTGCTTCATGCCGGGCTCGAAACCGCCGCCTTGCACCATGAAGCCGGGGATCACGCGGTGGAACACCGTGTTGTCGTAGTGGCCCTTCTTCACGTACTCGATGAAGTTGGCGGTCGACTTCGGTGCCTTCACGCCGTCGAGTTCGAGCGTGATGACGCCGTAGTTCTTGATGTGCAGTTCGACTTGGGGGTTGCTCATGAGTTAGCTCCTTCTTCGGAAACGGGATTACTTCGCCAGCGTGGCGGACTTGATGGTGAGGGTTTCGACGGGCACGTTCTGCATGCCGCCCTTGTTGCCGGTCTGCACGGCGCGGATCTTGTCGACCACGTCGGTGCCGGCGACGACCTTGCCGAACACGGCGTAGCCGTAGCCGTCGGGGTTGGGCGCGTTGAGCGAGTCGTTGTTCTTCACGTTGATGAAGAACTGCGAGGTGGCCGAATTGGGGTTGCCGGTGCGGGCCATCGCGATCGTGTACTTGTCGTTCTTCAGGCCGTTGTTGGCTTCGAGCGGGATCGGCGGGCGCGTGGGCTTTTGCTGCAGGTCGGCCGTGAAGCCGCCGCCCTGGATCATGAAGCCGTCGATGACGCGGTGGAACACCGTGCCGTCGTAGTGCTTGTCCTTGACGTACTGCAGGAAGTTTTCGACCGTCTTGGGGGCCTTGGCCGCATCGAGCTCGACCACGATGTCGCCCGCCGAGGTGGCGAGCTTGACGCGCGGCGCGGCCTGCTGGGCGTGCGCGCCGGCGGCGGCGCCGAAGGCCAGGGCCGCGGCCAGTGCGAGGGCGCCGCGGCGGCTGAAACGGGAAAGTGCAGAGGTCGTCAAATGAGGCTCCGTGTGCGGGTGGAGGGGAGGGCGGTGG
>NZ_JBWKXQ010000089.1:0-19897 GCF_059423125.1 Variovorax sp. GW531-E2
AAGCGGGTCTGCGATTCGGGTCAGATGCTTCCCGCGGCCCGCGCATCAGGCAAGGACGGCCTTCGTCAGACTATTACCGCCGATCGGCATGACTCGATAGTGTTCGAGGAACTGGTCGATGCCTTGCCAGCGGTGCGCGGCTGTCGTGGTCGGCCCAGGCGCTGGCCGCACAAGTTGCATGCCGACAAGGGCTATGACTTTGCTCGTTGCCGCACCCACCTGCGCAAGCTGGGGATCACCGCGCGTATTGCCCGGCGCGGCATCGAACGCAACGACCGGCTCGGGCGTCATCGCTAGGTGGTTGAGCGCACGCATGCATGGCCGGCTGCCTTCGGCAAGCTGCGTACTCGCTTTGAGCGCCGCATCGACATTCATGTCGCGCTGCTTTCTCTGGCTTGCTGCATCATCTTCGTTCGCCATCTCGCACCGTTTTATTAGCCGCTCTAAGTCATCTCCGATCCCACCCAAGAGGGACGGTGGCGGATTTGCAAACCGCCGCGCCTCCGCATTGGCATAGCTGTCGGTCGCTGCCTGTGCCGCAACGTTGGACTGCCAGTTGGTAACGCCGTTGCCTGAGCCCTGGTAGCCATAGCCCGCGCCAGCTGGCACGCGCCCCCACGCCTCGACGTCAGTTTCTCCAAACGGCCGCGCACTGCTGCTCTGCCCGTTGGTGCTCGCGATGGAGTCCCCCAGTGCATTGCCAAACGCATTCGGTCTGACGCACCGTCGATTACATTGACGCTGCTACCCGAAGAGATCCGCCGGCTGGACAAGAAACCAACAGCACGCCACTACTCTTGCTCATCGTCCTCACGAGCCCTTCGCTCTGCCTCGCGGATGCCTTCATCGCTCTCAACAAGAAATGCGTAGGACTTCGAAAAGGAGAACGCGTTACTTTGCTTAGCCGCCGCAACAGCTTGCGGGGAATCGCGTGGCATGTCCCCCAGATCAGCCAACCGAGTGAGCTGAGCATAGGAGCGCATGAACTTTTTCCCCGTTACTACGGACGTGAAATTCAACGCCGCCCCTGCCGTTCTCGGCTCATAAAACTCTCCGCAAGCCGCCAGCGCTTCCGCATAGTCCGCGAACGGGAGCCGGTCTTGCAGGATTTCGTCACCGGCCTTGATGGTCAAGAAATACATCACCGCATCCAATCGCTAAAAGGAATAGTTTTCTGAGCATTCAACACGGCCTGAGCCGAGTCGTAGATTTTAAAGTTGACTGGGAGCTGATACTTGGATGCGGCGCTAAGCGCGTTCTGGGCGTCAGTCAGACCCAAGGCCCCGATTTCTTCCGCGCTCAGAGGGCCCTTGAAGACACTCAGGCCAAGCTCTTGCGCCCGTTGCGCCAACTTCGGACTGACCACCCCCACGTCATAGTCTGACGGCAGAACGCCCATCCTTGCATTAAGCGCTTCGCCAGTATGCTTTACGCCAGAGGCTGCACTTCCTTGCATGAAGCCTTGCGCATCATCAAAGCCTGCGGCGGAGAACTCGTCTCCAAAACGCTGAACGAATCTTTGGAACGGCCCTGCCTTGTACGAGAACGGCAGATCGCCAACGTAGTTCGGATGGAACTTGTCTACCGCGGATGCGCTTGCAGTCGAGCTAAGCGACACCGGCTCCAATTTAAGGCCGATTCCCCCGGTATAGAACGTGCCAGGAGGCGCGAGCCGAATGTTCCAGTCCGCGACACCAAGACTCTGCAATTCACTAGCGCCGAATCTTGCCAAGTTTCGACCACCGTAAGCAAGTCCCAACGCGCCCTGACCTACATCGCTGAACAAGCTTCCAAGCGCGTAGCTCTGTTGGAAACTGTCACCAATAGACATCGCGCTTCTATAGCGATTGGAAACGCTCTCCATCAAACCAAGAGTCGTCTCCCTCGGGCTTCTCACCGCGCTGATAATCCCGTTCCCCAATGCAGCGTTCTCTGCCAAGGATAGTTGCATCCATTGGGTGTCACGGAGAACACCGCCGGTCGCAATGTCCAGTGCTTTGTTGAAGGCGTTGCTCGCTGTTCGTAACCCACCATAAGCCATCTTGCCGAGGGAAACTGCGGTTCCGGCGATGGCACCTCCCAGCGAGGCGCTTATTGAGCCCCCCATTGCGTTGTATTCATCCTGAGAGATCTCAAGGCCGCCCGTCGGTGCTGCAGCCCCATCCTCAGAAGCCGAAACCGTTGTCTCTTCGAATAGGCCCACCGATTCACCGGGTGCAAACGACTGCCAGCCTTGGTACGGCTTAGCAGTTGCCCCTCCAACGATTGATGCGTGAGCCGTGTCGCCGACGGTACCAACGCCGCTGAAGCCAGAGCCCGCAGCAAGCTGGACGCCGGCAGACCGATTGCCGCCAGGCTGGCTGAACGCGTCTACGATCTGGTCGTAGGCTGCGGCGCGCGTGTCCCACGATGGCTGATTCCGCGAGATGAAGTCGCCCAAGCGATCTTCCTGCTGGCCGGTCGAACCAGCAGAGCCCTGCCCGTTGGCGCTCGCGATGGAGTCCCCCAGTGCATTGCCAACAGTCGCAGCTGCTACCACAGCATCGCCAATGATGCCCGGCAAAGCACGACCAATGCTGCCGCCGCGCACAACTGCGCTCACGAGGCCTCCGGCCATGCCGCTGGCCAGGCGTTGACCTGCGATATCCCAGCCCGCGCCTTGCGCCCAAGCGCCGGCCGACGCCGACACAAAGCCCGATGCCGCGCTGGCGGCCACACCTCTCCAGTCGAAGCGCTTCTGCAACCCCGTGACCACGGCGAGTCCCTGTGTAGCTATGTTGCCAGCAGCACCGCGAATGGCGCCATCAACAAGAGCGTTGTTCACTTGGGGCAGCAATCCAGCCGTATTCAACGCGCCGCCTACTGCACCTCCAATGGTTGCCAACCCCACCGCCTTCCAGTTGAAGCGGTCCTGCATTCCCATGGCAATGCCTGCCGTCTGTCCGGCCACGGAACCCGCCGCTCCGGCTGCTGCGGCCCCAACGATGCCCCAGTCAAGGTAGTAGCCCGTGAAGTAGGCCACCACCGCCGACACCACGACTTGGATGACCTGCCCGAAGCCTCCACACTTCTGGCCCTTCTGAGGCGGCGGCAACGGATCCGGCAGCGTCGGGCTGGTATCCCCCATCGCCTTGCCCGGGTCATAGGGTCTGAAGGTGTCGCTGGTGTTGTGGACGTTCGTGACCCGGTTGGGCACCGCGATCACGGTGTTGGCCACCAACGGTGCCGAGGGTTGCCCGTCCAGGCCATTGGCCTCAGCCAGCAAGTACCACAGTGTCGCGTCGCCCCACAGCGATCTGGCGATCCCCTCCAGTGTGTCGCCGACCCGAACCGTGTAGTTGCCGGGGGCAGCCCCGGGGAAGCCCGCGTTGATCGGCTGGTAGTTTTCATCGAAATCCGCAGAGTTCGTGGGCGTGAACTTGCGGTACTTGTTGTCAGGACTCTCGAGGGCGTTCGCGCTGCGAGCAAGTTGCTGAGCGTAGTCCTCGCGCTCGGTGCCGTCGTTGCCAACATTTCCCACGCGCTTTCCATCGAAATAGAAGTAGCGGCGGTCGCGGCTCTTGGCCGCACCGGTCAGGTTCACTGCCCCGGTCTGCGCATTGACGGTGCCCCCGATCAGCTCCTGGCGCTGCAGCACCTGCCCTTCGGCATTGGTCCAATAGGAGAAGCTGCGCGGTGTCGTGAGATTACGGTCGGTTGCGGTCTTGACGTGACCATTGACGTCGTAGCTGAACGCTGAGTACCCGGGCGCCCAAGGTGTCGTGACGTCGGTGCTGTTCGCACCGATGGTGATCGAGGTCTGCTTGGCGCTGTCCCACCACTCGTAGGCGTAGACCGTGTTGAGCACGGTGATGCTGATGCCGTTGTTGGGCAGTCCGGGGGTGGGGTCGTACTTGTTCGTTATCGTGCTCGTGTTCGACAGCGTGCCGTCGGCCATGAGCCCGTACGTGGTGGTCGCCAAGGACGCCTTGATTGCCCCCTGGGAGAACGTACTTTCCACCTCCTTCGTGAGCTGGTTGTCCTTGTTCCAGCTGCGGTCCTTCTGCACGTTGATGCTCTGGTCCGCGAAAAGCTCCTCGTAGCGCGTCACGCGTCCTGCGAGGTCATTGGTTCGGCGGCTGCGCAGCACGCCATTAAGCTTCATCGTGGTCAGGTTGCCGGCGCCGTCGTAGTCATAGTCCTCGCGATGCCCGTCACTGGCATAGGTGGCCGCCTTGCGCTGACCCGCGTTGTTGTACTCGATGGTCACGCCATCACCGGACGACCCACGCACGATCTGCCCGCTGACTAATTGCCCCATGGTCACGGTGAAGCGGTTCATGCCATCGTAGGCGTACCAGTAGTCCTGAATCTCCTTGCTGTTGTCGACGATGTTGGTGTAAGTGCTGTGCACCCGGCGACGATTGCCGTTGGCGTCGTACTCGTAGTTGATAAGGTAGCGCGCATCGTCGATCGTCTTGACGCGGTTGAAGGCGTCGTAGCTGACCCGTGATTGCTGGAACACCATCGCCACGCCGCTCGCGGTGGACTTGAAGCCCTCGAAGGTGCGATTGCCGTTGTTGTCATACTCGAAGGTGCTTTCGGTGGACACGCCCGCATCGATGACTTTGCGCAGATAGCCGTTGTCGTAGTAGGTGTAGCTGATGTTCTGGCCCGAGGTGCCGGTCTGGGTGGCGATGAGCCCAGACCAGTTGTAGCCATAGGTGAACTGGTGACCGCCGAAGTCCTGCTTCCACATCGCGCGGCCGAACACGTCGTTCTTGATCGTCTGCACCTTCCCATTGGCGTCCGTGGTCGTGTTCACCCAGCCACCGGTGTTCACGCCACCGGCCGAGCCGATCGTCTTGTCGTAGGTGTAGACGTAGTTGACGGCCGCGCCTTCAGCTGAGATGTACCGGGTGACCCGCCCCATGCTGTCGTAGTAGGTGCGCTCTTTGAAGCTCAGTGCATTGGTGCGTGCGATGCGCTGGCCGAGGATGTCGTAGGCGTAGATATCGTAGGCGCGAGAGCCGTCGGCGTTGACGGGTCGATCCACACGCTCGAGACGATTGTTCAAGTCGTACGTGTTCTTCGTGATGCGCGCCATCTCATCGGTGACGGTTATCAGGTTGCCGAAGATGTCGTAGGTCTTGCGCACGGCAGTCGAGCTGCCAGCTGCAGCGCCGGGGTGCCATTCGGCCACGGTCTGGCCTGCAGCGTTGATCTCGAGCGTGCTGAGGTTGCCGTTGGCATCGCGCTTGCCCACGATCTGGCCGTTGAGGTTGTAGCCATAGTGCTCGATCGGCTGCAGCATCTGCTTTTGGCCATTGGCGAGCGTGACTTCGACCATCGGACCGATCTTGTCGACCAGCAGGCCCAGGGTGTTGTAGCGAAGGTTGGTGACGTTCTCGTTGCCGTCCTTCTCCAGGATGACCTGGCCGAAAGCATCGTAGTCCTGACGCCGCTGGATCACCCAGGTGCCGTTGACGACCTGATCTCCCGGTAGGTTCGGGATGCCCCAGTACACGTTGACGTTGGAGCCATCATTGCTGCTGTCGCTGTCAGGGCGGAAATACCCTTCGCCGTTGCCGATCACCGCATTCGCGGCGTTGTACACGTCGTAGATGAACTCGTATTCTTTGGCCGGATCCAGGTTGTTCGCAGTGGCATCCCACTTAAAGACTGCGTTGATAGTGCCGCGGGTGGCCGTGGCCTCGATAAAGTCTTGCGTGGTGGCGCCCTTGACGCGATAGCGCAGCTTGAGCGTTTTGCCTTCCGGAAGACCCGGATCGAAGGTCAGTATCTGGTGCTTGACGCTGCCTGTCAGCGAAGCCTTGGTACCGTTGCTGACCGCGCCAATGGTCACGTTGCCTGTGGCATCGGTCAGGATGAACCCGTCAGCGTCTCGGGCAACGAAATGCACGGCGTAGTTGTAGAGGTTGCGCGGGTCCGTGACGAGATTACGCGCGTCCCATACCCATTCCGCCTTGCCCGCCTGACGAGTGAGACTAACGGAACCCGCGGGTTTTCCGCCCGCGGTGAGCGGCTGGTACTCGACGGTCAGTGTCTGAGCCGCTACTGGCACATCACGGAACGTGACGCTCGACGGCAGACTCCCGAGAACACGCATGTCGTAGAGGGAGGTGCTCGCATTCATGGAGCCCACCAGCGTGTCCATCACCGCGCCCTGCGCATCGAGCATGTCGATAGTGACGTCGTTGGCACCAGCGCCCAGTTGAACGTCGAAGCGTCCTCGGGCCCCACCGGCGACAGGCCAGTACGTCACATCCGAAGACCCGCTCTGGCCGCTTTGGCGCACCCGAATCGCGGCGGGACTGGTACCGGAGAGCTGTAGGCCCGTAAAATGCGCCACGTTGTCTGTGGTGAAAACGGGCTTTGCCGACGCGACGGAAGCTGTCGCTTGGCGCGTTGACGGGTTCCATTGAATCGAATCCCGGCGCACCACCTTGCCATCAGCCTGGGTCACGACGACCAGAAGTTCAGTCGGTGCGCTCAGGCTGTCCAACCGCGTCAGGTACCAGCCATCGACCGACGCACCATTGAGGCTCGAGCCGCCTTGGCCGGCCTTGAACTTCGGCAGGGACTCCGTAAATGCTCCGGTCGAGCCCGATGGCCGGTGGTATAGCTGAATCGTGTCGCTGTCGCGCGCCTCACCCGCGGTCAAGCGCATGAAGGTGCCGCTGAGTCCCTCAACCTGCGTGGGTTGCGGTGCCGTACGAACTGCCCCGGTAGAGACGACGATGTCCATACCGCTGCTCTGCGCGGTGGCAATGACCCGGATGGGAATCAGCTGGCTGTAGGCAACGTTCCGGTCGAGTGCCAGGGTGTGGGGCAACTGCCCCATGAAGACGCTGACATCGGCGTTGCGCGGATGCACGGTCACGGGCCAGCTCGTCACCCTGCCAAGATAGTTCGGAACACCGCCCACCTCGACACGCCATGTCACCGCACCGTAGATGTTTTCGATGTTCGAACCCGGCATCGCCGCCGAGCCCAGCACGATGTCGGTCACCCCGACGACCTTGCTACTGACGTTGTTCCAGCCACCGGCGCCACCGAACTCACCGTTGGTGATGGGCCGGATATTTCCCCCGCTCATCGGCATGCCCAGCACGGCAACCTGCCCCGTGGCCGAGGTGTCGCTCGGCCCCTGGATCGATGTCGTTCCTGCCAGCGGGGAAGCCACCGCAAGGTCCAGCCCGCCGTACTTTCCCGACTCCACATTGATCACTGCGGCGAACATCTTCAGGTTCGGCCGCGATGCATCCATCTTGGGCTGCATCACGCTCACGGCGCGATTGTTCTTGTCGTAGGCCGTGATGGTGATCAGGATGTCCGGATCGGGGCGGCTGCCATCGCCGGCCATCTGGTCCCAAGTCATCGCGCGCAAGTTCACGCGCTGCGATTGCAGCAGCAGCGTGGCATTGCCCGCCATGTCGTACATCCAGGCTTTGCTCACGCCTTCTTGCGAGTTGGTGCGCCACAGGCGCCCAGCCTTGTCATAGTCGTAGTACTCCTGCGCGACGCCGCTCGCATTCCCGCTGCCGGTGCGCTTACTCGCCAGCTCGCCATAGGCGTTGTAGCCAAGCGTCACCGTCTTGGCGACATCGAAGACCGGCGCGTTCGCGGCATCGCGCGTCCCTGTGAAGCGTGTGATCTCGCGGTTGGCCGCGTCGTACCCGATGCTCACGATCTCGCGAGAGACGTTGCCATCAGCGTCCAGCCGGTCCACCATCTGCGCGGTCGTATTGCCATTGGCATCACGCCCGTACGTGAAGGTCTCGCCTTTGGCCGTCACCATCGAGGTGCGAACTCCCGTGGAGTCGTAGCCGTAGCGCACGATCTGGTCATCGGTTTCCACGGCGGTGTTGGTCCCGCGGCGGATCTCGCGGCGTACGTTGTTCAGGCCGTCGTATTCGTACTCGGTGGTCTGGCGCAAAGAGGCGCTGGTGCCCGCACCGGTGTCGGTCGCGACCGTGGGCTTGCGCTCGCTCAAGAGCCGCCCTGCCCAGTCGTACGCGAGGTCAGTGCGTTGACTCTGTGCATCGGTCACCGAGGTTCGATTGCCCATAGCGTCGTAGCCATAACGCTTGGTTGCTGCCAGCGTTCCCTCGGTGAGCACACCGCTGGCATTCACGCTACCGTACGCCACGGCCAAGCGGGACTCGCTGAGCATGCGGCCATTGCGGTCGTAGGCATACTCGGTGATCTGGTCGCCAGCGATCGGCTTGAGTTTGGCGAGCACATCGGCCATCGGGATGCTCTCGCTGGCGCTGCCCAGGTCGATGCGCTGCAGGTAACGGGTCTCGCGGAACACGGCGCCGTTGGCATCGCGCTCCCAGCGCACGCCGTAGCCCATGGCATCGACCTCGAGCACCTTCTGTCCCAGCTTGTCGTACCAGGTTTGAGCTGCCGCATTCCTGCCGTTCTCCTGACGTACGACATTGCCGTTGGCATCGTAGGCACTGCGCTGGATCAAATCGCGTCGGCCCATGTTGTATTGGGCAGTTGCGGCGTTGTATTCGCCGAACTCCACCTGGCCGATGGTGCTGCTGAGCACCCGATTGTTGGCATCCACTTGGTAAGTGGTCGTGCGCACATTGGCCGCATTCACTGGAACCGGCAGGGTGTCGCTTGCGGGCAAGGCCAGCACGTCACCATAGACGTTCTGCACCATCACATTGCCCACGGCGTCGTACACCCACTGGCTGAGCGTTCCAGTGGCACTCACCTCGGCCACTTTGCGGTTGTTGGCATCGAACCAGCTGCGCGTGCGTCCGCCATTGGCATTCACCGCTACGATCAGATTGCCGTTCGCGTCGTAGGTGTTGGTGCGTGTGGGCGCGCCGGTGGTCCAGCCACCGGCTGCGGTGTACAGGCCCACCGACGCCTGACGCACCGTAAGCTGACGGTTCAGCCCATCGTAGGTGTAGGTGGTCACGCGCTGCTCGGGAAGCCCCGCAGCCTCGGTGGTGGTCAACTTGTTGCCGAAGGCGTCGTAGGTGGACTGATTGACCACCGCCACTGCCTGGCCTGCCGCGTTCTTGCTCGTGATCGGCAAGGTCTCGCTGACGACGCGCCCCTGACGGTCGTACGCGTAGGTGGTGACCCCACCGAGCTTGTTGGTCAGCGTCTCGCGCTGGCCCAGCGCGTTGTAGGTGTAGCGCTCTGCGTTCGACTCGGCATCGATCGTGCGCGCCAGGCGCCCGGCGGCGTCATACTCGAAGCGAGTAAGCGCATCGCTGCCATTCGCGCCCGGCAACGCCGGCGCCTGGGCGACGCTGGGGGTGCCCGTGACCTTGTTGAAGTAGCGCTTGATGCTCAGCGTCTGGCCGAACATGTCATAGGTGGTCGCCGTGGCATAGCCCTCGGGGTCCACATTCAGAGTGACGCGCCCAGCCGCGTCAAAGTAGTAGAACGCCGCATTGCCGCGCGGATCCGTGATCTTGACGACATGACCGTTGGCGTCGTATTCGGAGCGCGTGATACCGCCAAGCGCATCGGTAACACTGACCTTGCGCCCTGCCGCGTCGTAGTCGACGACTGTGGTGTAGCGCGCGGCCAGCGCGTCGCGCTGGATCTGCGTCAAGTCGACGGCCTTCAGCGCACCGCCCGCAGCGTTGGTGTACTTCAATTGCCGACGCTCGTTCAACGCCCATTGGCTATCGCTCTGCGAGAGCTCGACGCCGCGCGCGTCAACGGTGCGGGTCAGTCGGCCGATGCCGTCGTAGACATAGCGCGTGACTGCCGCCTCTGGCTGACCGAAGGCCGCGGTCTCACTGATACGCAATCCAGCCGCGTCGTAGCCATAGGCCGTGATCTGCAGCGCGCGCCCGGATGTGGATGACAGCTTGACGGCCGCATCGCGCTGGGCCTGCAAGGTGATGGCGGTGGCCGCGGGGATGGCTACCGGATAGCGCACGATGGCGCTCAGTCGGCCCTGCGCGTCGTACTGTCGCTGCACGGCGTAGCCCAGCGAGTCGACGCTGAGCGCTTCGCGCCCGGCCGCGTCGTAGAAGCTGCGCGTGCGCTGATCGCGCGTGTCGTCGGCTGTCGGCGCGGGCACAGTGCCGGGTACCCAACTCGCCATGCTCACGGGGTTGTAGAAGGCGCGCTTCTCACCCACGTCGCCGTTGCCGTCGCGCGTGTACTTGATGGTATTGCCCAGTGCATCGACACTGGCAACCAGGCGTCCGGCCTTGTCGTAGACGCTGTGCTGCAGTTGGTCCTTGGCAGCGGTCGACGCAGTAGTGGTTGGCACGTAGGTGCCGGCCGCCGCGGCCAGTTCGAGCTGGTAGCCGGAGATGCGGAATGCGCGCGCATCGTTGACCGAATACTTGACCACCCCGAAATTCAACCCGGGCGCCGCGGGCGCGACGGCCGTAGCCGAGATGCGGTAGCGACCGTTTCCGAGGCTCTGCACCACGTACTTGTTCGTGGCGACACCGCCGCCGAACATGATCACGCCGAACGAATTCGCAGCATGGTTGACCGTCGGGTTCCCGAAAGCTGGCGCCTGGCCATCTTCCATCTCCACAATCACCGACAGCGTATAGGTCGTGCCGGGAGTTGTCGCCAATGTCTTATAGACGAGCGAATAGGGGCCATTCGGATCGGGAGCGATCCGCAGTGCACCGGCCATGCCTGTCATCGATGCCACTGAGACGACGCCGGTTCTGACGGGTACATCGCCTAGACCGTTGGCAAACTCGCTCTGCGTGAACAGGTTAGTTCCAGCCTGGACCAGGGCGTCCAATTGCGCAACCGTCGGGCTCGCACTCAGACTGGAGAGATTGATGGCCTTGGCATAGCGAGTGACGAGCGTCACCCGTCCGGCCGCGTCGTAGGTGTTCTTCTCCACCTGACCCAGCGGACTGAGCGTGTACACAAGCCGTCCGGCACTGTCGTAGGCAAAGCGCGTTACTTGCTTTGTGGCATCGGCCGCAGCAGTGATCGCAGTCGTGGTGGTCGGTGTGACATTGCCGGCCCCCACTTGCTCGAGCCGGTAGCCGGAGACGCGGAAAGCGCGGGTATCGTTCGCAACGTACTTGATGGCACCGTGATACACCACCGAGTAAGAGAAATCCCCCGCCGCCGGCGCCACGCCGGTGACCGACACGCGATAACGCCCGCCGCCCAGGTCCTGCACGACATAGGTGCTCGGATTGGTCGCGCCCGAGAAAAGCGCCAGGCCGAACGAGTTCGTGGCGCTGGCGGCATTCGTGCCCCCGAAAGATGGCGGCTGGCCATCCTCCATCTCCACGACCACCGACAGCGTGTAGGTCACGCCGGGCGTCGCTGTGAACGCCTGGTAGGCACTGGCGTTGGTCGAACTGGATGCCAGCCTGAGCGCGCCTGCGAACCCGACCATCGACGTCGCCGTGACGGCACCTGTCTTGTACGGCGCATCGGCCAGTCCATTGGCGAACTCGCCTTGCATGAGCAGGTTGGCGCCCGTCTGCTCAAGCTGGTAGCCGCTCACGCGGAAGGCACGGGTGTCGTTGCCGGCGTACTTGACCACCCCGAAGTTCGCTCCCGGCGAGGCGGGTGCCACGCCGGTGGCCGAGACACGGTAGCGTCCACCCCCGAGGTTCTGCACCGTGTAGGCGGTCGGATTGGCCGCGTTGGCGAACATCACCAGCGCGAAGGAGTTCGCGGCGTTGGTGACCGTCGCATTGCCGAAGGCCGGCGGCAGGCCATCCTCCATCTCCACGATCACCGACAAGGTGTAGGTTGCGCCGGCCGTGGTCGCCAGCGTCTTGTAGGCATACGAGCCTGCCGGATCGCTCGCGAGCCTGACTGCCCCCCTGAGGCCCGCCATCGACGCCGCAGTGACGACCCCACCCTTGACGGGTACGTCGCTCACGCCATTGGCCAGCTCGCTCTGTGTGAGCAGATTGGTTCCCGCCTGCTGTGCACTCCAGAACGAACGGTTGGTGACGTTGCCGTTCTTGTCGAAGCTCTGCGTGGTAACGGTTCCCACCCCATCGGTGTGTGAGGTCTGCCGGTTGGCCCGGTCGTAGGCATAGACGTCGCGTTCGGTGCGCGCGGCGCTGGCACTGGCCGTGGCAGCCGCCACCGCGCTGTCGATCGCCGCGGGCGTGAGTGCCGTCGCCAGAGGTATCCGGGCACCGTACGCGAAGCGCTCGATAACGTTGCCGTTGGCATCAAAGACCTGCTTGACCACGGCACCCGTGCCGTCCATCGTGTAGGTCTTGCGCCCCAGGCCATCGTAGACGTTGCGCGTGCGCTGGTCGTGGCCGTCGTCGGCCAGCACCACCGGGTCGGCGATCGCCGGGTTCCATGCCCCCAGGTTGATGGGCCTGGCGTAGCCCCGGGTCTCCACAAGGTTATTGCCCGTGTCGTACTTGTACTCGACCACGCCGCCGGTGGCATCGACAGTAAAGCGCAGCCGCCCGTCACGGTCGTAGCGCCGGCGCTGGCTCGCCGCCGCACCCAGGGTCGGCAGTAGCTCCTGCATGGCCTTCAGGCTCGGCGCCACGCCCTGCAGGTTCGCCAGCGACATGGCCGCGGCGTAGCTGGTCTCGGCACTGACCCGGCCCTCGTCGTCATAGCCCGTTTGTCGGACGCTGCCCATCGGATCGATGGTGAAGATCTTGCGATTCGCCTTGTCGTAGATGTAGAGCGTGGCATTGCCGACGCCATCGACCGCCTTGATGACATTGCCCTGGCCGTCGTACCCGTAGCTGCGGGTGAGGTTCAGGCCTAGCGGATCGACTTGCTCCTTTATGCGCCGACCGGCGCCGTCATAGGTGTAGCGCGTGAGTCGACCGTCGGGCCCCTGCACAGTGAGCGTGGTGCCATCGGTGTCGTAGGCATAGACAGTCTGCAGGTTCAAACCGACATAGGCACCGTTGGACGGGTCCACGGTCTCCTGCAGGATCTGACCATCAAGGTCGTACTTGTAGGTGGTGACGGTGCCACCGGGGTCGGTGACGCTGATTTTCTGGCCCGTGGCGTCGTACTGGTAGGTGGTGACGAGCTTCAGACCGTTGGAATCGACGGTGCGGGTCAGCAGGCGATCAGCGGCATCGTAGGTGTAGCTCGTGACGGTGCCCCGGGCGTCGGTACTGGTGAGCTTCAGGCCTATCTTGTCGTAGGTGCTGCTGATATTCACGCTCTGAGGAGCTTGGGTCTGCAGCAGGTTGCCACTCTTGTCGTAGCTGTAGCTAGTGGTGTTGCCGCGGCCGTCGACGATGCTCTGGGTCTGGCCATGGCGGTTGTGCACGGTGGTCAGCGCAACGCCCTCGGGCGTGGTCACGGTGATGCTTCGATTGGCCACGCTGTAGGCGTAGCTGGTGGTGTTGTTCAGCGCGTCGCGCTGGGTCAGTACGCGGTCGAAGGCATCGTAGGTGGTGGTGTGCTTGGCGCCGTTGGCATCAGTGGTGGTGATGATCCGCCCGAGGCGGTCGTAGGCGATGCCGGCGACATTGCCGTTGCCGTCGATGCGCGTGGTGGCTCGCCCGAAGGCGTCGTAGCCTGTGCCGCGCGTGGCCGCGACGCCGGTCGCATCCTCGGTGGTCGAGGTCTTCAGGCCCCGGCGGTCGTAGCCGATGGTGTCGGTGACGACCTGGCCGCTCAGCCTTGTCTGGCTGCTCGCGGTGACTTCGCGGAAGGCGTTGTAGGAGTAGCTGGTGAGGTTGTTCGTCGTGGCCGTGACGGCATCACTGCTACTGGCCAGGGTGCCGGTGGCGTTGTAGCGGTTGACGGTGCGCCGGTCCTTGGCGGTATCGGCCACCGCGGCGAGCTGAGTCTTCAGGGTGTCCGTGTTCAACCCGCCCGGGGTGGTCGCCCCGAGGGTGTCCACGTTCACGGGAGTGCCGTAGGCGATGAGTTCGCTCAGTTGGCTCAGCGCGTCGTAGCGGTTCTCGGTGACCTGGCCCATCGCGTTGACGCTGTAGGTCAGCCGGCCGAGAGCGTCGTAGAAGAACAGGGTGCGGTGACCATTGGTGTCGGTGGTGCTGGTGCGCCGACCGGCCTCGTCGTAGGTATGGGCTGAGCCGTTTGCGCTCCAGGCGCTCAACGGAGCGGCCAGGGCCACAGTGGCGCTACCGCGCCCGTCGAGCTCGCCGATCAGACGACCCTGGATGTCGTAGCGCTGACGCTCGATGCGCTCGTCCGTGGTGCCCGCAGCGGTGGAAGTCTGCACGAGCCGGCCTGCCAGGTCGTAGGTGAAGCTGGTGAGCGTGCCCTCGACATTGGTTCGGCTGAGCAATTGGTTCGCGGCGCTCCAGGTCTGGCTGACGACCTGATCGAGCGGGTCGAGATCGGGCCGTACCGTTGCGAGCGTGGCGCTGGCGGCGGCAGGGCTCTTGGCCAGCTTCGCGTAGCGCTTGGTCTGCGTGACGTTGCCCCGCAAATCGTAAGTGCTCTCAGTAAGGTACCCCTCGCCGTCGACCTGGCCAACGATCTGGCCGCGGGCGTTGTAGAAGGTGTAGCTGCGGATGTCGTCGGCGCTGGTCGAGGGCCGCACGCCCGTGAGATCGCCGCTGGCGCGCGCGATCGCCACGGCCATCATGCGCGCGGACACACTGGTGAAGTTCGCCGAGCGCCCAGCGTAGCGGATGGTCTGCACCTGCTCGCCGGCCGCGTTGTACTTGTATTCGGTGAGATAGCCCTCGGCGTCCAGTACGCCCTGCAGTTGGCCGTTGCGGTTGTACAGCTGCGTGGTGGTACGGTCCTGCGCCGCGTCCATGCCGAGCAGCACGGTGGTGCTCGGCGTGCCCGTGACGGTCTGGGTGAAGGTGATGGCACCGTCAGCGTTGAGCGCATCGCCCGAGTACACGGCGCTGAAAGTGTGCGTGCCCACAGGGATCGGCACCCCGCGCAGGGTGGCCGTGCCGTCTTCACTCACCGCCACCGTACCCAGCAGCGTGGTGCCGCTGTAGAAACTCACCAGGCCCGTGGGGGAGGTCTTGCCAGCAATGCGCACCGACAGGACACCGTCCTTGGCGATCAAAGGAGTTGTGAGATTGCTCAAGGTGACCGGTGAACCAGTGACCTGCACCCACGAATTGCCGAGGGTTTGTGATGTCAGATAGTTCTCGTCACCGGCATAACTGGCTGTGATGCTGGCAGTCCCCGCCGGCATGTCACTCACGGACAGCATGGCCACGCCATTGGTCACCTGAGCCGTTCCTAGTGCCACTCCATTGCGGTAAAAAGTCACAATCCCGGTCGCAGCGCGTCCCACGAACGCCTTGGTCTTGAGATCTGCGCTGGGCGCAACCTGAGCCGTCAAGACCAATGGCGAACCAAAGGACGCAATAGGCTTAGAGGAAGTCACGACGATCTGGCTCGCGGCCGGGCCCACGCTAATGTCAATCGTCTGAGTGGCGGCGTAGGCTCCGCTTACATACACGAGCCTGAGACTGTGAGTGCCCAATGACATTGGCGGCAAGGTGAATTCATTGCCGTACGGGACTAAGAAGCTGGCAATCAACGTCGATCCGTCGAAGACGCTCAGAGTCCCCTGTGAGGAAGGGATATCAAGGGGCGAAGCCAAGATAATGCGCGCTTGCGTCGGGAACCCGACCACCGCATCGTGCACTGAAACGACACTGATCGCATTGGGTTGCTCTGCGGGCGATTCTGGCGTCGGTTGAACTGCGATGGTATTCGGACCAGTCGACCAAACGACTTTTCTGTCGATTGCGTAGAGCACTAGATTGCCGTCTGCCTGCAATTCGAGTGACTCCCCGCCCTTGCCATCTGTTGCGGAGCTCCATACGGATTGGCCTGCGGCCGTATAGAGAACAAGGTTCCCATCACTCTTGAATGCGAAGCTTTTTCCCTGATTCGCCGGTACGTTGGTGTCCCAGAGAGTTGCCCCCCCCCTCTTCAGATCGACTAGAGAGAGAGATCCCGACCAGCCCATGCTCAGAGAATAGCGCCCGTCAGGCGAATAGATGGACTGGTGCAGAGCCAGACTATCACCTCGACGCAATGACGTTTTGAAAGCCCCATTTGCAAGGCTCGGGCCCTCGGCGATCAGACTGCTCGCATTGTTTGCATCCCCCGAATACGCGGCACTCAGTACGACATCTGACCCTGTCGGCAGGTAAGCAGTGAGCCATGCAATCCCTTTAATAACCGTGGAGGTGCCCAAGAGTTGCGCACCTGCGAAGAAAGTCACCGTTCCCCCAGGCACTGCCCCCGCCACGAGCGCCGTCAAGGACACCTGCGTCGTTCCCGAGTTACTAGTCTTCAGCGTGATGCTGGTGGGAGATGGAACTGCATCCCCGTACTGGCCGAGGGGGGTGCTGCTCCTAGCATTCTCACTATCCCCGGAATACACGGCTTTGAAGGCTGCCGCAGCGACCGTACCATCGTATTTGAACGTTGCAACGCCGTTGACCAAAGAGGCGCTACCGATCGCAACCGTCCCGTTGTAGAAAGTAACTGTACCGCCTGGGACAATCGCCGATCCCCCTGCGAGGTTTGCGACAACAGCGCTCAATGTCCAGGAGCGATACCACGGGCTGAAATCTCCGTCGTCCTTATTGCCTACAATCTTCAGCGTGGTCGTGGTTGGGTTCGAGCCGTTCGTGATGACTTCCGAATTGGACGTTGCCTTCGCATGGCTCGCATCGCCAGAGTATTCCGCACGAACCCTGAGGTTACCTACGGGGGGAGTACTGATCCTGAGCACTGCCAGCCCGTCAACAACGGAGGTTGTGCCAATCAACACACCGCTTTCGTCGTTGTAGAAGCTGATGTTTCCGCCTGCAGACTTTCCGTCAAAGACTGCGGCTCCCTTGCGCGGATCGGGCGATGTGACCTTGGCAGTCAACGTCAGTTGGGTGCCATCGACCGTCGGTGCGTTTGAAGAGGTTACAGCGACCACGCTGGCAGCTGGGTCTACGCTGAGTTGGATCGCGCGTGTGTCGACGACTGTTCCGCTTGCGTCTACATGCACCAACTTGAGCATGTGGATACCGGAAGACATTGGCGGCAAGTTGAAACTAATGCCGGTTTCATAGTCGATCCCGTACCCCGACCCACTTGAGATCAGCGTCGACCCATCGAAGACGTAGACACGCCCCCAACCGACATTGCCGGCAGGGCGTACGCCATATTTAATAAAGGCGCTCGTCGGGAATCCGACTGTCGCTTTGTCCACCCACAACTCTCCTCCCGTATCAACGGACACGATAGACGATGTAGGTGGCGGATTTACTGGAGCGACTTGAAGGCTCAGTCCCTCCGCAAGCACGCTGCTCGCATTGTTTTCATCGCCCTTATATGCGGCGCTCAGCACGACGTTGGAACCCGCTGGCAAGTTGCGCGTAACGAGGCTCGCAACCCCATTGACTATTGAGGCAGTGCCTAAGTACTGCGTCCCCGCAAAAAAGGCTACCGGCCCTGTGGGAACGGCGCCCGCCACGCGCGCTATCAACGTCACGGAACTGCCCTGCGTCACGCTAGACGCGGGCGCAGTCAACGTAATGCTGGATGCAGATGTCGCGCGTCCGAACAAATCGACGGGAGTGCTGCTCCTGGCATTGCTACTGTCCCCGGAATACACAGCATTGAATGCTGCTGCAGTGACCGTACCACCATATCGGAGCGTCACAACACCATCAACCAACGCGGCCGAGCCAATGGCGACTGCCCCGTTATAGAAAGTCACAACACCGCCGGGGACTGCAGATGCTCCTCCGGAATTTGCGACGACAGCCGTCAACGTCAGAGATGAACTGTCACTTGAAACCTTCAGTGTGGTTGTGGTCTGATTGGGACTGATCGAGAGCCATCCCGAATGAGACGTCGCGATTGCATGGCTCGCATCGCCCGAGTATTCCGCACGAATCCTGAAGTTACCTACGGGGAGGTTCCCAGTCCTCAGTAGCGCCCTACCGTCAACGACGGAGGCAACACCAATCAGTGCACCGCCGTCTTCGTTGTAAAACTTCACCTCGCCGGTCGCGGCTGCCAAGCCAAGTGACTGCTCGGTAGTCAAAACCACCAGCAACTCCACCGGCGTGCCGTAGCTAGCGCCGTCGCGCGGGAACAGGCTCAATACAGCGCTCGTGGGGCCTCCAATGACCTTCTTGACCGCCTTCGACACGCTGGCTGGTCTCCACGCGTCACCTGAATACGCGACCCGCAAGCTATGAGCACCGATCGAGAGCCGGTCTGTCACCAGCACAGCCCTTCCGTCGATCACAATCGTGCTTCCGATGACCGTCTCGCCATCGAAAAAAGTTACCGTGCCCCCAGACGCGACCCCCTCTACGGTCGCTACCAATACTACGGACTGCCCCAGTGACGTTGGCGCAGTATTGTCAACACTTAGTGCGATGCCCCCGAGCGTGCTCGGATCTACCCCCAGGTTGACATCAGCCCCCCGCAGCAACGGCGCTACATCGACCGGATTGGCCAGCCGTGTGACACTCAGCGCACGCGAAGCCCCGTCGTAGGTCGTCTGCGTCACGTACCCCAGTGCATCCACCTGCCACACCAAGCGCCCCGCGTTGTCGTAAAAGCGCCAGACCTTCTGGTCTTGAGCCGCGCCTGCCGGCCGCAGCGCTGCTAGACTGGTCGTCATATTCGTCGCGCTCCAAGCCGTGGTCGGTAGACCCGCCCCGTCTATCAACTGTGCCAGCTTCGCGGTTGTGAGCTTCGTCGCATAGGACACCGTCTGGCGCAACTGCCCGTTCGCGTTGTAGACGTACTCGATCAAGGCTCCCGTCGCATCGATGTCTGCGATCTTTCGATCTGCCGCGTCGTAGAGCATCCACTTCCGCACGCCGGTCGGATCCTGCGTCATCAGCAGGTTGCCATCCTTGTCGTAGGCGTACTTGGTGACGCCCAGCACGCCAGCACCGGCGCTCTGTTGTGTCACGCTGACCAGTCGACCCGCCTTGTCGTAGGCAGAGATACTCACCAGCCCGCCAGCCACGGCGACGCTGGTCTTGCCTCCGACGTCGTCGTAGCTCGTGACCGTGGTGTTGGCCGTGGTCCCGCCGTCCAGCGAAGGCGCACTGATCGACAGCACCCGGCCCAGGCCGTCGTAGACATAGGTCGTGGTTCCGCCACCGGTTGGCTCGATGGTCTTGAGCAGCCAACCATGCTGGTCGTAGACATATTGAGTCTTGGCCGCCGAGGCGACGACGCCCGCCCCCGTCGCATCGACCTCGCCGTAGGTCGTGGAGGAGCTCAGCGCACCGCGTGTGTCGTAAACTCGATCAGTACGCTCGGTGCGGCGCAAATCCTGGGTGCCGACCCAGGTGGTCATCTGAGCTTCCGTGGGCACGGCGGACGCGCCGAGCGAGGCAACGTTGTAACCCCCACCCGCGTAGCGGATGCTCGTGAGGGCTTGGCCGTAGCCGTCGTAGCGGTGCTCGGTGACGTCGCCTTGCGCACTAACGACAAAGCGCAAAATTCGAGCATTGCCCTGTGCGTAGATGTAGCGGGTGATCTCCGGCAACGACGCTTCCTTGCTGAAGGCGCCGCGGCTAACAGCGGCATCGGCAAAGACGGTATCGGTCAGCAATCGGTTCGCGGTGTTGTAGGTCCGGATGCGGGCATTGCCCGCGGAGTCCGTTTCCTTCAACAAATTGCCATTGGCGTCGTACTCGGAAATGACCTCGCGCCCTTCGCCGTCGGTCACGCCACTCACGTTTCCGGCCGCGTCGTAGCGATAGCTGATCTGCGACAGCCCCGTCGGGTTGCTGGCGGTGACGCCCTGTCGCACCTGCAGAAGCTGGCCCCGAGCGTCGTACAGATAGGTGCTCTGTGCGCCCAGCGGATCTGTGACGGTGGTGGTCCGGTTCGTCGTGTCGTAAACGTAGCCAGTCACCTGACCCAGGCCATCCTTGACTGTGGCGACGCGACCATCAGCCGCATAGGTGAACGCGAGGCTGGTGCCATC
>NZ_JBWKXQ010000090.1:0-18763 GCF_059423125.1 Variovorax sp. GW531-E2
TCGCCGCCCCGCCCCCGGCCGCCGCCTCCCGCCACGTGGTACTGGCCAGCTACCTGCTGATGCTCGCGGGGCTGATGCTCGTGATGTGGCAGCACCTGCTGCCGGGGCTGCTGTGCGTGTGCATCGGCTTCCTGGTCGCACGCTGGTTCGCCCGGCTGCTGGGCGGCTGGCTGTCGCGCCTGAAGCCCCTGCGTTCCGCCGCCGGCAGCCTGGCCCGGGTGGTGGCGGTCACGCTGGTGCTGCTGGGCCCGATCGGCCTGGTCACGCTGGGGTTCTCGCAGGCGCGCGAGTACGTGCTCGATGCGCCCGACCAGTACCGCGAACTGCTCGACTACACGGCCCGCACGGTGCTCGAGCTGCGCTCCAAGCTGCCGCCCGACATCGCCGTCTACCTGCCCGAGGGCGCGGCCGAGGTGCAGCGCATCGTCGCCAACTACCTGCGCACGCAGGCGGGCTCGCTCGCCATGGCCGGGCGCGCCTGGCTGGGCGGGCTGCTGTTCGCCTACGTGGGCCTGATCATCGGCGCGCTGGCCGCCGTGGCGCCGGCGCCGGCCCAGCGCCGGCCGCTGGCGCAGCAGATGTTCCTGCGCATCACCACCTTCGGCGAGGCCTTCGGCCAGATCGTGGCGGCCCAGTTCTGGATCGCCGCCTTCAACACGCTGCTGACCGCGATCTTCCTGCTGTTCCTGATGCCGCTGTGGGGCCTCGAGCTGCCCTACACGCCCGCGCTCATCACGCTGACCTTCGTGGCCGGGCTGGTGCCGATCGTGGGCAACCTGGTCTGCAACTCGGTGATCACGCTGGTGGCGCTGTCGGTGTCGCCGGTCACGGCCGCGGCCTGCCTGGGCTTCCTGATCCTGATCCACAAGGCCGAATACGTCATCAACGCCAAGGTGGTCGGCGCGCGCACGCAGATGCGCGTGTGGGAACTGCTGTCGGTGATGTTCGTGGCCGAGGCGGTGTTCGGCCCCGCCGGGCTGGTGGCGGCGCCGCTGTACTACGCGTACCTGAAAAAAGAACTGCACGCAGGCGGCCTGGTCTAGCGACCGGGCGATGTCCTGATCTGATCGGTTCCGGTCCGCATCGGCACGGACGAAGCGCTGGCGGCGTCCAAGAATAGGCGGCATCATCCACTTTGCCTTGCCCGCCACCGCCATGACCACCTGTCTGATTGTGATCGACGCCCAGGAGTCGTTTCGCCACCGCCCGTACTGGAACGCGGCCCTGCTCGCGCCCTACCTCAAGGCCCAGAACGCGCTGATCGCCGGCGCCGTGGCGGCCGGACTGCCGGTCGTGCGTGTTTTCCACGTCGATCCGCCGCAGGTTGCGTCCAACCCCTTCGCGGTCGAATCGGGCCATGTGCGCCCGATCGAGGGCCTCGCGCCCTTCGAGGCGGCCGCCACCTTCACCAAGCACCGCCACAGCGCGCTGGTCAACAGCGGCCTGGACGTGTGGCTCACGCAACACGGCATCCGCCGCCTGATCGTGAGCGGCATCCGCACCGAGCAATGCTGCGAAACCACCACGCGCCACGCCTCGGACCTGGGCTGGGAGGTCGACTATGTGACCGACGCCACCCTCACCTTCGACATGGTGCAGCCCGACGGCCGGCCGCTGTCGGCCGCCGACATCAAGGCGCGCACCGCGACCGTGCTGGACGGGCGCTTCGCCACGGTCTGCAGCGTGGCGCAGGCGTTGGCGCGGGCCACGGAAGGCGCGACCGCATGACCGCTCTGCGCGTGCGCATCCTGGCCTACGACGGCGTCGAGGCGCTCGATTTCGCCGGCCCCTTCGAGGTCTTCACCACCGCTGCCCGCGTCCACCAGCGCCTGCAGCCGGGTGCGCCCGCGCCGTTCGAGGTGGCCTCGGTCGCCCACACCCGCGCCGGCGAGCCCGTGCAGGCGCGCGCCGGCCTGCGGCTGCTCGCCGACCACACGCTGGCCGACGCTGCCGCCACCGCCGACGTGCTGCTCGTCCCCGGCGGCGTGGTCGACGCGCCCATGGCGAGCCCCGACACCCTGCGCTGGATCGCCCGGTGCGCGGCCGGCGCGCAGCTGGTCGCCTCGGTCTGCACCGGCGTCTTCCTGCTGGCGCAAAGCGGCGTCGTGACGCGCGAGGCGGTCACCACGCACTGGGAAGACCTCGCCGACCTGCGCGCCCAATTCCCGCAACTCGACGTGCGCGACGGCGTGCGCTGGGTCGACACCGGCCGCATCGTCAGCTCGGCCGGCATCAGCGCGGGCATCGACATGAGCCTGCATCTGGTCGAACGCCTGGCCGGGCGCGACCTGGCCGAGCGCACCGCGCGCCAGATGGACTACGCATGGACCCGCAACGAGCCCCTGTCCGCGTAGTCTTCGTGCTCCTGCCCGACAGCCTGGTGCTTGACTGGGCCGGGCCGGCCGAGGCACTGCGCATCGCCAACCAGCGGCTGCGCGCGGCGGGCCAGCCCGAGCGCTTCGTCATCGAATTCGCGGGGCCGCGGCCGACCGTCATGGGCTCGGTCGGCGTCGCGCTTTCGGGGCTGTCGCCGCTGCCGACGCAGTGGGATGGCCCGGGCTGGGTGGTGCTGGTCGGCCTGCCGGGCGACACCATCGCGACCGACACCCCCGAGGCGCAGGACCTGCTGCACTGGCTGCGCGGCCAGCGCTTCACGCGCGGTGGCGTCGAGCTGGTCACGGTCTGCGCGGGCGCCCTGCTCGCGGCGCACGCGGGCGCGCTCGCGGGCCGGCGCGTCACCACGCACCACCATCACCTGGACGAGCTGCGCGCCGTGGAGCCGCGCTGCGAGGTGGTGAGCAACCGGGTGTTCGTGATCGACCCGCCGGTCTACAGCAGCGCGGGCGTCACGACGGGCATCGACCTGATGCTGCACCGCATCGCCGACAGCTGCGGCGAGGCGCTGGCGGCCCAGGTGGCGCAGACGATGGTGGTGGCGCTGCGGCGCGGCCCGCACGACCCGGAGCTGTCGCCCTTTCTCGCCTACCGCAACCACCTGCACGCGGCGCTGCACCGGGTGCAGGACGCGGTCAGCGAACAACCGCAGGCCGACTGGAGCGTGCCGCGCATGGCCGAGGTCGCCCACACCTCGGCGCGGCACCTGACGCGGCTGTTCGTCGAGCATGCGGGCGTGGCGCCGCTGGCCTACCTGCGCCGGCTGCGGCTGGCCGCCGCGCAACTGGCGCTGGCCTCGGGCGCCAGCGTGACGCGCGCGGCCGAGCTGTCGGGCTTCGGCTCGGACACGCAGCTGCGCCGCGCATGGCACCAGTTCGGGCTGCCGGGCTCGCCTTCCGCAGGCACGTCGGCGACCGTCCGCTAAGGCTTGTCGCGGCAGGCCTCGGCGCGCGCCCGCAGCAGGGCCTGCTCGCGCGTGTTGCGCGTGAGCGAGGCGGCACGCTGGAACTCCCGGCGCGCCTCGTCGCGGCGGCCCAGCTTGAAGAGCAGGTCGCCGCGCACAGTCGGCAGCAGGTGGTAGCCCTTCAGCGCGGGCTCGTCCTGCAGCGCATCGACCACCTCCAGCCCGGCGGCCGGCCCGAAGGCCATCGACAGCGCGACCGCGCGGTTCAGCTCGACGATGGGCGACGGCGACAGCGCGGCCAGCGCGTCGTACAGCGCCGCGATGCGGGCCCAGTCGGTCTCGCCCGCGGTGCGCGCACGGCCGTGGCAGGCGGCGATGGCGGCCTGCAGCGCGTAGGGGCCGAGCGCGCCGCCCAGCGCTTCGGCGCGCGCCAGCGCCGCCAGGCCGCGGCGGATCAGCATCGGGTCCCAGCGCGCGCGGTTCTGGTCGAGCAGCAGCACCGGCTCGCCCGAGGCGCCCAGGCGCGCGGCGGTGCGCGAGGCCTGGATTTCCATCAGCGCGACCAGCCCGTGCACCTCGGCCTCGCCGGGCACCAGCTCGGCCACGATGCGGCCCAGGCGCAGCGCCTCGTCGCACAGCGCAGGGCGCATCCAGTCGTCGCCGGCGGTGGCCGAGTAGCCTTCGTTGAAGATCAGGTAGAGCACCTCGAGCACTGACGCCAGCCGGGCTTCGAGCTCGTGGCGGCGCGGCACCTCGAAGGGCACCCGCGCCTCGGCCAGCGTGCGCTTGGCGCGCACGATGCGCTGCGCCACGGTGGCCTCGGGCACGAGAAAGGCGCGCGCGATCTCGTCGGTCGTCAGGCCGCCCATCAGCCGCAAGGTGAGCGCCACGCGCGCCTCGGTCGAAAGCACCGGATGGCAGGCGGTGAACACCAGGCGCAGCAGGTCGTCGCCGATGTCGTCGTCGAGCGCCGCATCGACCGCCTGCGCGAAATCGGCCTGGGCCATGGCGTGCAGCGCGTCGAGTTCGCGGCCGATCTCGGGCGCCTTGCGCTCGGCCAGCTGCACGTGGCGCAGGCGGTCGAGGGCACGGTGCTTGGCCACCTGCGTGAGCCAGGCGGCGGGGTTGTCGGGCAGGCCCTCGACGGGCCACTGCTCGAGCGCGGCCACCAGCGCGTCCTGCGCCAGCTCTTCGGCCAGGCCCACGTCGCGCACCTTGCGCGCGAGCGCGGCGATGATCTTCGCGGACTCGATGCGCCAGACCGCCTCGATGGCGCGGTGGATGGCGGCGGTTTCTGGTCCGCGGCTCATGCGGCCTCGCTGCGGCGCGGCGGTCCGGATAGCATGCGGCCATGACACCACGCCTCGTCTTGTGGAGCCTGGGTTTCGCGTTCGGCCTCGCCTGCGGCGGCGTGCGGGCGGACGACCTCGCCGTGGAACGCAACAGCCTGGGCATGGCCTTCGTGCGATTGCCGGCCGGCGAGTTCCTCATGGGCAGCGACGAGGCGCCCGAGGCGCTGGCACGCGACTACCCCCAACTGCCCAAGGAGCGCTTCACCCAGCTGGCCGACGAAGGGCCGGTGCACAAGGTGCGCATCACGCGGGCGTTCTGGATGGGCCGGCACGAGGTGACGGTGGGCCAGTTCCGGCGCTTTCTCGAAGCCTCGGGCCACGTGCCCGAATCGGTGGCCGACGGCACCGGCGGCTACGGCTGGCGCGCCGACTACGACCCCGCCACCACGCGGCGCGGCGACGCCTTCGAAGGCCGCGACCCGCGCTACTCGTGGCGCAACCCGGGCTTCGCGCAGGGCGACGACCACCCGGTGGTCAACGTGAGCTGGAACGACGCGCAGGCGCTGGCCACCTGGCTGAGCAAGACGGAGGGCCGACGCTACCGCCTGCCGACCGAGGCCGAGTGGGAGTACGCCTGCCGCGCCGGCACGCGCACGCGCTACAGCACGGGGGACGATCCGGCCACGCTGCTGCGCGGGGCCAACGTGTTCGACACGCGCAGCGCCGCCCATTGGCCGCGCTGGCGCGCGATGGCGCTCGCGGGCGACGACGGTTTTGCCTTCACCGCCCCGGTCGGCAGCTTCGCGCCGAACGCCTGGGGCCTCTACGACATGCACGGCAATGCGTGGGAGTGGGTGGCCGACTGGCATGGCGACGAATACTACGCGCGCTCACCGGCCGACGACCCCCAGGGCCCCGCCACGGGCACCGTGCGCGTGCGCCGCGGGGGCTCCTGGCACACCTGGGCCTTCTATGCCCGCTCGTCGTACCGCAACTGGAATGCGCCGGACACGCGCTACACGCTGGTGGGCATCCGGCTGGTGCGGGAAGACTAGGCCCCGCTTACTTTCACTTCTTGAGCGTCTGCTGCATCGACGTGAACTCGCTCGCCACGTCCTGCACCTCGGGCGAGAAGTCCTCCATCTCCTGTACCTGGCGGATCTCGATGACCTCGTCTTCGCTGCCCGGGCAGCGGCTCGCCCATCCGATGGCCTCGGCGCGCGAGGCGACGTCGATCAGCCAGTAGCCGCCCAGCACCTCCTTGACCTCGGCGAAGGGGCCGTCGACCACCTTCGGCTTGCCGCCCGGAAAGCTCACGCGCGCGCCCATCGACGGCGGGTGCAGGCCCTCGCAGCCGATCAGCACGCCGGCCTTCTGCAGGGACTCGTTGAAGGCCATCATCGACCCCACGCGCTCGACGTCGTCGGGCACGGTGCCGGGCGCCGCGCTTTCGTAGCCGTGGGGAATCATCAGCAGCATGAATCGCATGATCGTTTCTCCTTCGAGGAATGGATGAGGTTCAGCGGCCGGCCTTGGCGGCCGAATCGGCGCGCAGGCGGTCTTCCTGCGCCAGCAGCTCGGGCGTCATGGCCTCGCCGAAATCGGTGGCCTCGAAGACCTGGCGGATCTCGATCTCGCCTTCCTGGAACGGGCTGCGCTTGATCCACTCGATGGCTTCTTCCTTCGACTTGACCTGCAGCAGCCAGAAGCCCGCCAGCAGCTCCTTGGTCTCGGTGAAGGGGCCGTCGATGACGGTGCGCTTCTTGCCTTCGCAGCGCACGCGCGCGCCCTTGGACGACGGGTGCAGCCCCTCGCCCGCCAGCAGCACGCCGGCCTTGACCAGTTCTTCGTTGAACCGGCCCATCTCGGTGAGGAGCTCGGTGCTCGGCATCACGCCGGCTTCGGAATCCTTGCTCGCCTTGACCAGAACCATGAATCGCATGTCGTTTCTCCTGAAAGTGGGTGGGGATCGGGAGACGCCGGAATCTGCGTGCTCCTGTTCACACGTCGCGCGAGCGGGCCACGGATCGACACGGCCGCATCGATCTGCTTGTAATTTTGTGTTTCAGAGATAGCCGCAGAACCGCAGCACGTGGCCGTCGGGTTCGCGGATCGCGAATTCGCGCAGGCCCCAGGGCTGGGACGTGGGCGGCTCGATGATGGTCACGCCGCGCTTCACATAGGCGGCGTGCAGGCCGTCGATGTCCTTGCCGACGTGGATCACGATTTCGCCGCGCCACGGCCGGGCTTCGCGGCTGCCGCATTGCCACAGGCGCAGGTACACGGGGTCGCCATAGCTGCGGTCGCCCTTCATCACGCGGGCGTAGCTGGGCGGCTCGCCGGCGATGAAGTCGATCTCGAAACCCAGCACCTCGGAAAACCAGCGCGCGGCGCGCGAGACGTCGGACACCGGCAGCACCGGCTGCACGCCGTGGAATTCGTGCAGCGTGCCCAGGTCGGGCGCCGCGCTCACGCCGGTGCGGGTGTCGGTCATGGCGTTGGGGCTGTTGTGGCGGGTCAGTTGGCCAGGCGCCGCAGCAGCGCCACGCGCTCGGCGATCGCGTCGATGTCGAGCGCGTCTTCGGCGTTGGCGAGGTAGGTTTCGAGGTCGCGCACGGCCAGCGCCGCATGGCCCTGCTCGGCATGCGCCACGCCGCGGTCGCGGTGCTCGCCCCAGGCGGTGGGCAAGAGGGCAATGAGGCGGTTCTGCACCGCGATGTAGCGCGGCCAGTCTTCCTGCGCGTGGTGCACTTCCTTCAGGTTGCGCAGCATGCGCGCGATGATCTCGCGCGGGCTCGCGGGCTGCAGGTACAGGCCCAGAGGCACGTCGAATTCGCCGACCAGCCCGTTGCCGCGCTTGTAGGGTTCGAGCCGCTCGCCCAGCTCTTCGCGCGAGAGCGACTTGCCGGTGAACGGGTCGATCACGACCTGCCCCTTGGGCAGCGTGACCTTGACCATGAAATGCCCCGGGAAGCTGATGCCGCGCGTCTGCAGGCCCAGGCCCTGGGCCAGCTCCATCCACAGCACGGCCAGCGAGATCGGAATGCCGCGGCGGGTGCGCAGCACGGCGTTCAGGTAGCTGTTGTCGGGGTCGTAGTAGTCGTTGACGTTGCCGCCGAAATTCAGGTCGCTGAAGAAGAACTGGTTCAGCGCGCGCAGCCGGGCCAGCGGCGCGGCGTCGGCCGGCAGGCGGCGCTTGAGGCGCGCGAGCAGCTGGTCGACGTCGCCCAGCACCTGCTGCACGTCGAGTTCGGGGTATTCGTCCTGCGCGATGCTGGCGGCCGCTTCGAGCAGCGGAAAGTGGTCATCGCTGCCGACCAGCGACTCGAAATATTCCAGTGCCGTGGGAACCTGGTAGCTGAACGTCATATGGCTTTGTAGAGGAGCCCGCAGGGAGCGTCAAGGCAGTGTTTTCCGGCTCGCCAACGGCGCTTCAGCGGCGCATGAAACTGCGCAGGCGCACGCCCGCCGCCGTGAGCACGGCGAAATAGAGCAGCGCGGCGCCGGCGATGAGCGCGGCCAGCAGGCCGATGCGGTGCAGGCGCTGCGCGCGCAGGCCGACCCAGTCGAAATAATGTGCGCCCCAGGCCAACAGGGCCGCCAGCACCACGGTGCCCAGCAGCACCTGCAGCGCAAACTTGCCCCAGCCGGGCTCGGGGGTGTAGCTGCCGCGGCGGATCAGGCCGATCAGCAGCCACAGCGCGTTGACCAGCGCACCGATGCCGATGGTCAGCGTCAGCGCCGCGTGCTGCAGCAGCGGCACCAGGAAGAAGTTGAGCACCTGCGTGAACACCAGCACCGTCACGGCGATCAGCATGGGCGTGCGCGTGTCGTGCTTGGCGTAGTAGCCGGGCGCGAGCACCTTGACGGCCACGAGGCCGACCAGCCCCACGCCGTAGCCCATGAGCGCCACGGTGGTGCGGCCCACGTCCTCGCCGGTGTAGGCGCCGTTGTGGAACAGGACGGCCACGAGCGGCTTGGCGAACAGCAGCAGCGCCACGGCGCACGGCGCCGCCAGCAGCACCACGAGGCGCAGGCCCCAGTCGAGCAGCGACGAATAGCGCGCGTCGTCCTTGGCGGCGCGGGCGCCCGCGAGTTGCGGCATCAGCACCACGCCCAGCGCCACGCCGAGCATGGCGGTGGGGAATTCCATCAGCCGGTCGGCGTTGGTGACCCAGGTCACGCTGCCGGTGGCCAGGTGCGAGGCGATCTGCGTGTTGATGAGCAGCGAGATCTGCGCCACGCTCACGCCCAGCAGCGCGGGCAGCATGAGCTTCATGACCTTGCGGGTGGTCGGGTCGGTCCACGCGGCGCGCAGCGCCTTGAAGCTGGCGCCGATTCGCGGCATGAGCCCCAGCGCGCGCAGCGCCGGGATCTGCAGGGCCAGCTGCAGCACGCCGCCGACCATCACGCCCACGCACTGGGCGTAGATCGGCTCGATGCCGTAGCGGCGAAACAGCGGCGCGCCGATGGAGATCGACAGGATCAGCGCGATGTTGAGCAGCACCGGCGACGCCGCCGGCACGGCGAACTTGCGCCAGGTGTTGAGAATGCCGCCCGCCAGCGCCACCAGCGACATGAAGCCGATGTAGGGGAACATCCAGCGCGTCATGACCACGGCGGCGTCGAAGCCCTTCAGGCCGCTGGCCATGGCCCAGACCAGCAGCGGCGCACCGGCCACGCCCGCCACGCACAGCACCACCAGGGCCCAGGTCAGCAGCGTGGCGACGTGGTCGACCAGCTCCCGGGCGCCCTCCTGCCCCGCTTCGGTCTTGCGCGCGGCCAGCACCGGCACGAAGGCCTGGCTGAAGGCGCCCTCGCCGAACACGCGGCGAAACAGGTTGGGGATGCGAAAGGCGACGTTGAAGGCGTCGGTGAGCGCGCTGACGCCGAACACCGAGGCAAACAGCACGTCGCGCACGAGGCCCGTGATCCGCGAAGCGAGGGTCAGCAGGGAGACGGTGGAGGCGGATTTGAACAGGGACACGGGGGCGAGTGTAGGGCTGCGAAAGGTGGCAAAAGCAGGCAATTCGGCAAAAACCGGAACCCGGCCTATAATGGAGGGCTTTGCTGCATCATCCTCAGACACCTAAGGAACACTAAATATGGCATCCGCCAAGCCCAAGAAGAAGAACCCGCGCCTCGCGTCGGGCCGCAAGCGCGTCCGCCAGGACGTCAAGCTCAACGCTGCGAACACCTCGCTGCGCTCCAAATACCGTACCGCTGTCAAGAACGTCGAAAAGGCTGTTCTGGCTGGCGACAAGACCAAGGCAAGCGAACTGTTCGCGAAGGCCCAGAGCATCGTCGACACCGTCGCCGACAAGGGCATCTTCCACAAGAACAAGGCCGCCCGCGACAAGAGCCGCCTGTCGGCCAAGGTCAAGGCCCTCGCCCTGGCGCCTGAAAAGGCCGCCGCCTGACACCTGTCAGGCAAGCCCGGACCGGAATCCTCCGGTCCGCCGTTTGATCGGGGTGCGCTGCAGCAAGCAAAAGTGAAAAACCGCCTTCGGGCGGTTTTTTCATGGGCGCTCGAAAAGCATCCAGGCGCGAGCAACCCGCGCAGCCCAAAAAAAAGACCTGGAAGTCAGGTCTTTTTGGGAGGGGGCGGCGTGTCCGCCGGATCGGGCACCAGGCAGGCCTCGGCCACCTGGAGGTTGTTGTCTTTGGCGAAGTTCACGCAGAAGTCCCAGGCCATGGGCTCGGCGTCGCGCAGGGCGCGGTTCACCACCACGCATTTCACGCCGTTGATGGTCGTGGGAATGCACCAGGGCGAGTAGCTCAGGTGGCTGCCCGGGTAGGCGCCGCCGGGGCGGAAGGAGCACATGACGCCGGCGAGGCGTTCGGCCCAGTCGCTGGGACGAAAAGTGCGGCCATCGTGGGTGATGCCCTGGATGAAGATTTCTTTGGCGTTGGGGGAAATCATCGTGAAGTGAGGCGACCGGAACAGGTGCTGCGGTGCAGCAAGCGATTGTATCCGGGGCCCTTTTTGCATCCTGAATGGGGGGCATTGCTGTGATGCGGAATCCTCAACGAAGCCGTCAAACCGCACGCCTAGAATTCGCGTTCCCTATCTGGAGAACCGAATGAGCGCCACCGCCCAGCAACCCACCTCGCCCCACGTCATGAACACCTACGGTCGCCTGCCGATCGCGCTGTCGCACGGCCAGGGCTGCCGAGTCTGGGACACCACGGGCAAGGCCTACCTCGACGGCCTGGGCGGCATCGCCGTCAACACGCTGGGCCACAACCACCCCGAGCTGGTGCCCGCCCTGCAGGACCAGCTGACCAAGCTGATCCACAGCTCCAACTACTACCACGTGACCGGCCAGGAACAGCTCGCCACCAAGCTCACCGAGCTGTCGGGCCTGACCAACGCCTTCTTCTGCTGCACCGGCCTGGAAGCCAACGAAGCCGCCCTGAAGCTGGCCCGCAAGTACGGCCACGACAAGGGCATCGAGCGCCCCGAGATCGTCGTCTACGAAGCCGCCTTCCACGGCCGCAGCATCGCCACGCTGTCGGCCACCGGCAACCCCAAGGTGCAGGCCGGTTTCGGCCCGCTGGTCGAAGGCTTCATCCGCGTGCCGCTGAACGACATCGAGGCGCTGAAGAAGGCCACCGAAGGCAACCCCAATGTGGTCGCCGTGTTCTTCGAAACCATCCAGGGCGAAGGCGGCATCAACCCGATGCGCGTCGACTACCTCAAGCAGGTGCGCCAGCTGTGCGACGAGCGCGACTGGCTCATGATGATCGACGAAGTGCAGTGCGGCATGGGCCGCACCGGCAAGTGGTTCGCCCACCAGTGGGCGGGCATCAAGCCCGACGTGATGCCGCTGGCCAAGGGCCTGGGCTCGGGCGTGCCGATCGGCGCCGTCGTGGCCGGCCCCAAGGCCGCCAACATCTTCGGCCCGGGCAACCACGGCACCACCTTCGGCGGCAACCCGCTGGCGATGCGCGCCGGTGTGGAAACCATCCGCATCATGGAAGAGCACAAGCTGCTCGAGAACGCCGCCACCGTGGGCGCGCACCTGAAGGCCGCGCTGGAGCGCGAAATCGGCGGCCTGCCGGGCGTGAAGGAAATCCGCGGCCAGGGCCTGATGCTGGGCATCGAGCTCGACCGCCCCTGCGGCGTGATCCTGAACCGCGCCTGCGACGCCGGCCTGCTGCTGAGCGTCACGGCCGACAAGGTGATCCGCCTCGTG
Source organism: Variovorax sp. GW531-E2 (assembly GCF_059423125.1). NCBI lineage: Bacteria > Pseudomonadati > Pseudomonadota > Betaproteobacteria > Burkholderiales > Comamonadaceae > Variovorax > Variovorax sp. GW531-E2. Next base: position 11,790 of record NZ_JBWKXQ010000090.1, read on the forward strand.
CCGCCGCTCATCCTGAGCATTGCCGAAGCCGACGAGATCGTCGCGATCCTCGCGCCGATCGTCAAAACCTTCCTCTCGGAGCCCGTTGCGCAATGACGACCGCCGCCGCACCGAACGCCCTGCGCCACTACCTGCAGTTCTCGGACCTCACGGCCGACGAGTACGTCTACCTCTTCGATCGCATGGCGATCATCAAGAAGAAGTTCAAGACCTACGAAAAGCACCAGCCGCTGGTCGACCGCACGCTGGCCATGATCTTCGAGAAGGCCAGCACGCGCACCCGCGTGAGCTTCGAGGCCGGCATGTACCAGCTCGGCGGCAGCGTGGTGCACCTGACCACCGGTGACAGCCAGCTGGGCCGCGCCGAGCCCATCGAGGACAGCGCCAAGGTCATCAGCCGCATGGTCGACCTGGTGATGATCCGCACCTACGAGCAGACCAAGATCGACGCCTTCGCCGCGCACTCGCGCGTGCCCGTCATCAACGGCCTGACCAACGAGTTCCACCCCTGCCAGATCCTGGCGGACATCTTCACCTACATCGAGCACCGCGGTTCCATCCAGGGCAAGACGGTGGCGTGGGTCGGCGACGGCAACAACATGGCCAACACCTGGCTGCAGGCCGCCGAAATCCTGGGCTTCACCGTGCACGTGAGCACGCCCAGCGGCTACGAGGTCGACCAGTCGATCGCCGGCATCCGCTCGGGCGACAGCTACAAGGTCTTCAAGGACCCGATGGAAGCCTGCCGCGGCGCCGACCTGGTCACGACCGACGTGTGGACCAGCATGGGCTACGAGGCCGAGAACGAGGCGCGCCGCAAGGCCTTCGCCGACTGGTGCGTCGACGAGGACATGATGCGCATCGCCCAGACCGACGCCCTCTTCATGCACTGCCTGCCCGCGCACCGCGGCGAGGAAGTGCAGGCCGAGGTCATCGACGGCCCGCAGTCGGTCGTGTGGGACGAGGCCGAGAACCGCCTGCACGCACAGAAGGCGCTGATGGAGTTCCTGCTGCTCGGCAGGCTCTGACAGACACCCGACCGCTGACCGACCCAGGCGCCGCATGGAGCTGATGAACCGCTACCTGCCGCGCTACCAGTTCGCGGAGACGCACAGCCTCCACGTGCCCGCATCGCCCGCACGCGTGCTCGACGTGGCGGCCCGCCCCGAGATCACCGACGACCCCGTGGCGCGCAGCCTGATCGCGCTGCGCGAACTGCCGAACCGGCTGGCCAGCCGGCTCGGCCTTGCCGCTCCCACGCTGCGCCAGCGCGAGGCCTTCGGTTTTGCCGACTTCACGCCGCTGGGGCGCGACGGCGAGCGCGAACTGGCCTTCGGGCTGGCCGGCCGCTTCTGGCGCTTCGACTACGGCCTGGTCCCGCTGGCCGACGGCCCCGCCTTCGCCGCGCTCGATGCCACGGGCCTGGCCAAGCTGGTGCTCCACTTCACGGCCGAGCCCGAGGGCGCGGGCACGCGCCTCACCACGCGCACCCGGGTCTGGTGCGGCGATGCCGCCGCGCAGCGCCGCTTCACCGCCTACTGGCTGCTGATCCGCCCCGCGAGCGGGCTGATCCGCCGCCGCATGCTGCAGCGCGTGCGTGACGCCGCGCTGCTCGCCTCATGAATCCCTGCCAGACCTGCGGCGCCTGCTGCGCCAGCTACCGCGTCGACTTCAGCGTGCACGAGCTCGACGACCACGGCGGCCGCGTGCCCTCGGGCCTGGCGGTCGACGTGAACGACGCGCTTTGCCGCATGCGCGGCACCGACCACACGCCGGCGCGCTGCGCCGCGCTCACCGGCAAGATCGGCCAGTCGGTGGCCTGCGGCATCTACGAATGGCGCCCCAACCCCTGCCACGAGCTGCAGGCCGGCAGCGACGCCTGCCAGCGCGCGCGCCTGCGGCATGGGCTGCCGATGCTGTCCGACGAGCTGCACTGACGGCCCAGAAGGTGTGAAGAAACCGTAGCGAGCGCCCCGAGGTCGCATCGAGGACCGGAACCGTACACGCATACGGTGAGGACCGCAGATGCGAGATCGGGGCGGGCAGTAGGTTGATTCACACCTTCTCAGGCCATGGGTACCGGCAACCCACCCAGTTGCCCCTTGAACTCCTGCAGCGAGAAATGCGTCTGCACATGGCGCACGCCCGGCAGCCGGTGCAGCTTGCGCTGCAGCAGGTCGGAATACGCGTCGAGGTCCTTCGCGACCACCACGAGGATGAAATCCGCCGGCCCCGAGATGCCGTGGAACATCACCACCTCGGGAATGGCGCACACCGCGTCCTCGAAGGCGCGCGACGAGATCTCGGTCTGGTGGTCGATGCCGACCATCACGAAGGCCAGCACGCCGAAGCCCAGCGCGCGCCGGTTCAGGCCCGCGTGGTAGCCGCCGATCACGCCGTCGTCCTCCAGCTTCTTCACCCGGCGCCAGCACGGCGACTGCGACAGGTGCGCCATCTGCGCCAGCTCGCCCGAGGTCAGGCGGGCGTTGTCCTGCAGCGCGCGCAGCAGCTGGAGGTCGGTTCGGTCGAGGTCGGCTTGCATGATTTGTTCTCCATTTCCTGTCGATTGAATAGATTATTCAATCTTTCGATGATTGATGGATAACTTCTCGACGAAAGGCAGTCACTGCACATAGCATTCGGCACCCGCCGGCCCCTTGTGGACCGACTCCAACCGGCCCACACTGCGCTTTTTCTTCCTTCGCCCTGCCGCCCGCCATGACCGCCCCGCTCCGACTCTGGGACATTTCCGCCCCCGTGCACGCCGGCAGTCCGGTGTTCCCGGGCGACACGCCGTATTCGCAGCAGTGGTGCGCCACCATCGGCCCGGGCTGCCCGGTCAACGTGAGCGCGATCACGCTGTCGCCGCACGTGGGCACCCATGCCGACGCGCCGCTGCACTACGCCCCCGAAGGCCAGACCATCGGCCAGGTCGATCTCACGCCCTTCCTCGGCCCGTGCCGCGTGATCCATGCGATCGGCCGCGGCCCGCTGGTCACCTGGGAGCACATCGCCCATGCCATGAACGACACGCTCCCCCCGCGCGTGCTCGTGCGCACCTACCCGGCCATGCCCGTCGACCGCTGGGACCCGCAGCTCGCGGCCTATGCGCCCGCCACCGTCGAGCGCCTGGCGGCCATGGGCGTGAAGCTCATCGGCATCGACACCGCCAGCATCGACCCGGCCGACAGCAAGACGCTCGACAGCCACCAGCGCATCCGCCACCTCGACCTGCGCGTGCTCGAGAACCTCGTGCTCGACGACGTGCCCGAGGGCGACTACGAACTCATCGCGCTGCCGCTCAAGCTGACAAGCGCCGATGCCTCCCCCGTGCGCGCCGTGCTGCGCGAACTTCCCCGCTGAAACCCGCCCTTCCATGACGACGACCCTCGCCGACTGCCGCGCCCTCGACGCGCAAGACCCGCTGCGCGCCCTGCGCGACCAATTCACCCTGCCCGAGGGCGTGCTCTACCTCGACGGCAACTCGCTCGGCGTGCTGCCCAAGGCCGCGCCCGCGCGCATCGCCGAAGTGGTGGCCAAGGAATGGGGCGAAGGCCTGATCCGCTCGTGGAACACCGCGAGCTGGTTCGACCTGCCGCAGCGCCTGGGCGACAAGGTGGCCCGCCTGATCGGCGCCGCGCCGGGCGAAGTGGTGTGCACCGACAGCACCTCCGTCAATCTCTACAAGGTGCTGTTCGCGGCGCTCTCGCAGCAGAAGACGAGCGGCCGCAAGCTGGTGGTGAGCGAGCGCAGCAACTTCCCCACCGACCTGTACATCGCCGAATCGCTGTGCCGTGAACGCGGCTTCACGCTGAAGCTGATCGAGGCGAGCGAACTGGCCACCGCGCTGACCGACGAAGTCGCCGTGCTGATGCTCACGCACGTCAACTACCGCACCGGCGCCATGCACGACATGAAGGCCGTCACCGCCGCCGCGCACGCCGCGGGCGCGCTCACCGTGTGGGACCTGGCGCACAGCGCGGGCGCCGTGCCCGTGGCGCTCAACGACAGCAACGCCGACTACGCCATCGGCTGCGGCTACAAGTACCTCAACGGCGGCCCCGGCGCGCCGGCCTTCGCCTGGGTGAACACCAAGCACGCAGGCCAGTTCGAGCAGCCGCTGTCGGGCTGGTGGGGCCATGCGGCGCCCTTCGAGTTCACGCCGCACTACCGCCCTGCCCCAGGCGTCGGCCGCTACCTGTGTGGCACGCAACCGGTCATCGCCTTGGCCGGCCTCGAATGCGGGCTCGACACCGTGCTCGCCGCCGAAGCCTTCAACGGCACCGGCGGTGCGATGGCCGCGCTGCGCACCAAGTCGCTTGCGCTCACCGACCTGTTCATCCGCCTGGTCGAAGAACGCTGCGCCGGCCAGGGCCTGTCGCTCGTCACGCCGCGCGACCATGCGCTGCGCGGCTCGCAGGTGTGCCTCAGCCGCGAGGAAGGCGCCTACGCCATCGTGCAGGCGCTGATCGCGCGCGGCGTGATCGGCGACTACCGCGCCGGCGATTCGCAGATGCCCGACATCCTGCGCTTCGGCTTCACGCCGCTGTATGTCGGCTTCGAGGACGTGTGGCACTCGGTCGAGCACCTCGTGCAGGTGCTCGAGACCGGCGAGTGGCGACGCGCCGAATTCAACCGCAAGAACGCAGTGACATGAGCACCGACAACGACAACAACAAGACCCCCGAGTCCATCGTCCACGAAGAGAAGGCGCAGCTGGACTTCAGCAAGTCCATGAGCTACGGCGACTACCTGCACCTCGACGAGATCCTGAACGCGCAGCATCCGCTGTCGCCCGCGCACGACGAGATGCTGTTCATCGTGCAGCACCAGACCAGCGAACTCTGGATGAAGCTCATGCTGCACGAGCTGCACGCCGCCGTGCAGTGCATCGCGCAAGAGCGCCTGCCTGACGCCTTCAAGATGCTCGCGCGCGTGAGCCGCATCATGGAACAGCTGGTGAGCGCATGGACCGTGCTCTCGACCATGACGCCGCCCGAGTACACGGCGATGCGACCCTACCTCGCCAACTCCAGCGGCTTCCAGAGCGCGCAGTACCGCTGCATCGAGTTCCTGCTCGGCAACAAGAACGCCGCCATGCTCAAGCCCCACGCCCACCGCGCCGACCTGCTCGCGCAGGTGGACGCGGCCTACCGCGCGCCCTCGCTGTACGACGAATCGCTGCGCCTGCTCGCACGCCACGGCCTGCCCGTGCCCGCCGACCGGCTGGAGCGCGACTGGACCCAGCCCTACGAATCGAGCGACGGCGTCGAAGCCGCCTGGCTCACGGTCTACCGCAACCCGCACGACCACTGGGACCTGTACCAGCTCGGCGAAAAACTCACCGACCTCGAAGACGCCTTCCGCCTCTGGCGCTTCCGCCACGTGACCACCGTGGAGCGCGTGATCGGCTTCAAGCGCGGCACCGGCGGCACGGGCGGCGTGAGCTACCTGCGCAAGATGCTCGACGTGGCGTTGTTCCCCGAGATCTGGAAGCTGCGCACCGATCTGTAGTGCGTCATGCAGGGGCTTGCAGCAGCCCCGGGCGAACGAGGGTTGCTCCCTCGGCGCAAAGCGCTACATTTTGGAGAACACGGAGGCCGCTGCCATGAACAACAACACCTCGTTCTCTGCCGAAGAGCTCTCCACCCTGCGCGAACATGGCGTCGTGCTGTTCGCCGACCGCGTGATCTTCGACGCGCAACCGCCGATGCCGCAGCAGCAGATCGATGCGGTGCAGGCGCTGTGCGCCGGCCCGTTGCCCGAAGCGCTGGTCGCGCTGTGGCAGCACACGGCGGGCGGGCGCCTCGACTACGACCTCGCGCTGCCGATGAACGGCAATGTCGAGAGCGTCAGCTGGTCGGAGCTGTTCTGGGACGGCAGCGACGGCTACCGCGACCTGCAGGGCTGGATCGAACACGAACAGGAACTCGCCGAGGAAGCGGCCGAAGACGGCGGCACGCCCTGGGGCGGCAAGCTCACGCACCTGCCCTTCGGCGGCTTCGAGTACTGCGACCGCGTCTACGCGGTGGTCGAGCCCGGCGCCACGCACGGCCAGGTCATCGCGTGGAAGCAGGGCCTGCCGCCGGCCTGGACCCACGCGCTGCACGAAGACGGCCTGAGCCCCGTCGCGGCCGACCTGTACGGCGCCTTCGCGGCGCTGCATCTCGACGAAGACCCGCTGGCGCCCACGAGCGACTACTTCTCGGGGCAGGCGCTGCTCGCCTACCTCGACGACCGCCACGAAGGCTACGGGCTGGACCTCGACCTGATGGACAAGCTGGTCACCTTCTATTGCCGCGCCATCGTCGACTGGCGCACGCCACTGGCCGACGGCACGCTGCGCCATCACCCGGCGCTCGCACGCGCGGCACTGCGCCACGCGATTGCCACCGACGACGCTGCGCTGGTCGCCGAACTTGCCGCCGCAGGCCTGAACTTCGAAGGGCCGCATGAAGGCAGTGCACTCGCCACCGACGTGGCCGTGGGACACAGCGCCTTCGCCGCCGCAGCCGCGCTGGTGCGCGCGGGCGCACCGGTCGCGCCCGACGTGCTGCGCAACATCGACGGCCAGATCTCGCCCGAACTCACGCGCGCCCTGCTGGACAACGGCGCCGAGCCCACCGTGGCAGCCATCGTGAAGTGCGCGGCCTGCGGTGCGCCCGCCAGCGCGCACCTGATCGCCGACGCCTGCGCACAGATCGGCATCGACGTGCCGCCGGCCTTCGTGGCGGATCGCGATGCGATGTTGGTCGAACTGGAAACCACGCTCGCGCAGATGCGCGATGGGACGCAGGGGCATTACCTGGGGCAGGAAGGTCTCGCGGAGCGCATCGAGCATCTGCAGACGTTCCGGCTCTGATTCTTTCAGGGCGACGCTCCCGCCGACGGCGGAGCCTTGCTCCGCGAATGTCCCCCGGCCTGCGGCCTCCTCCTTGATTTCGCTGCGCAAGGCACCCCATCGACGTGAGCGT
>NZ_JBWKXQ010000091.1:0-17971 GCF_059423125.1 Variovorax sp. GW531-E2
CCCAGGAGGCCGTCGTCACCCAGCACGCCACCGAGCAGACCGCCTTCGCCGCCGAGCAAGCCGCCCAGCAGGCCGTCGTCACCCAGCACACCGCCAAGCAGACCACCTTCACCGCCGAGGACGCCACCCAGGAGGCCGTCGTCACCCAGCACGCCACCGAGCAGACCGCCTTCACCGCCGAGCAAGCCGCCCAGCAGGCCGTCATCACCCAGCACGCCGCCGAGCAGGCCACCGTCGCCGCCGAGGACACCGCCCAGCAAGCCGCCGTCGCCACCCAGCACGCCACCCAGCAGGCCATCGCCACCGATCAGGTTGGCCACGCCGTCGGTCACGAAGTCGACCTGCGTGTCCACCGCGTTCAGCAGGCCGTTCGTCGCGCCGGCGCCGAGCAGCTGGTCGACCACCGGGCTGACCAGGCCGCCCACGCCGTCCGTCACGTCGTCGACGAGGCTGTCGGCCGGGTCGAGCACGTTCGGGTCGTTCGGCGTGAAGCTGGAACCGAGCACCGGGGCCAGCAGGCCGTCGACCGTGTCGGTCAGGCTGTCGGTCAGTTGCGAGACCGGGGCCAGCACGTCGCCCAGGCCGAGGTCGCCGAGCACGCCGTTGTTCAGGCCGTTCACCAGGCCGGCCACCACGCTGTCGGCCGGGTCGAGCAGGGCCGCGCCGGTGCCGGGGGTGCCGCCACCGCCGATGCCGCCGAGCACGCCGCCCAGCAGACCGCCGACGAGGCCTTCTTCACCGAGCAGGCCGCCCACGGGGCCGTCTTCGCCCAGCAGGCCACCGACCACGCCGTCCGGTCCGAGCAGGCCGCCGACACCGTCGCCACCGAGCAGGCCACCCAGCGGGCCGTTGTCGCCCAGCAGGCCGCCGAGCAGGCCGTCGTCACCGAGCAGGCCACCGATGGGGCCGGTGCCGCCGAGCAGACCGCCGACCAGGCCGTTGTCGCCGAGCACGCCGCCCAGCACGCCGTCGCCGCCGAGCAGGCCGCCGATGGGGCCGCCTTCGCCGAGCAGGCCACCGACCAGGCCGTCGTCACCCAGCAGGCCGCCCAACGGGCCGTCGCTGCCGAGCACACCGCCCAGCAAGCCGTCGTCGCTCAGCAGGCCGCCGACCAGGCCGTCGTTGCCGAGCAGGCCGCCGATGGGGCCGCCTTCGCCGATGACACCGCCGAGCACGCCGCCCAGCAGGCCGTCGTCGCCGCCGAGCAGGCCGCCCAGCGGGCTGTCGGCGAGCAGGCCGGAGATCGCGCCGTCCTGGCCGAGCAGGTTGTCGATGAGGCCACCCTGGCCGAGCAGTTCGCCGGTGAGGCCTTCCGAACCGGCCAGGCCGGCCAGTGCGCCGTCGCCGCCGAGCAGGCCGCCCACGAGGCCGTTGTCGCCCAGCAGGCCGCCGATCGCGCCGTCGTCGCCGAGCAGACCGCCCAGCAGGCCGTCCGCGCCGAGCAGGCCGCCGGTCAGGTTGCCGACGGCGCCGTCGCCGAGCAGGCCGCCGACCAGGCCGTCTTCGCCGAGCACGGTGTCGAGCAGGCCGCCGACGGCGGTGTCTTCACCCAGCAGGCCGCCGACCAGGCCGTCCGGTGCCAGCAGGCCACCGACCAGGCCGTCTTCGGCCAGCACGCCGGCCACGAGGCTGCCTTCGCCGAGCACGTTCTCGAGCAGGCCGCCGAGCGCGCCGTCGTCGCCCAGCAGCTGGTCGGTGACACCGCCCAGGCCGAGGGCGTCGGTGAGGCCGCTGACGATGCCGTTGTCGCCGACGAGGTTCTCGAGCCCGTTGTTGAGCGCGTCGGTCACGTAGTCGACCTGGCCGAGCAGGCCGTCCAGGATGGCACCGGCGGCGCCGGCACCGAGCAGCGGATCGAGCACCGGGCTGAGCGCTTCGCCGAGCGGGTCGGTGATGCTGCCGACGGTGTCGTCGATCGGGTCGAGCTGGTTCGGATTGTTGGCCTGGAACTCTTCGCCGAGCAGCGGAGCGAGCACGTCGTCGACGACGTCGGTCAGGTCATCCACCACCCCCGCCACCGGGGTCAGCGAGCCACCAAGGCCGAGCGCGTCATCCAGGCCGTCGACCACGCCACCCACGATGCCGTCGGCTGGGTCGAGGAGGTGGTCGGCGTCTGCGTCGGAGTCGGAATCGCTGTCCGAGTCGGAGTCAGAGTCGGAGTCACTGTCCGAGTCCGAATCAGAGTCGCTGTCCGAGTCAGAGTCTGAATCCGAGTCACTGTCCGAGTCCGAATCAGAGTCGCTGTCCGAGTCAGAGTCTGAATCCGAGTCACTGTCCGAGTCGGAATCAGAGTCGCTGTCCGAATCCGAATCCGAATCCGAGTCAGAGTCCGAATCAGAGTCGCTGTCCGAATCCGAGTCGCTATCGCTGTCGGAGTCGCTGTCCGAGTCGGAGTCAGAGTCCGAATCGCTGTCCGAGTCCGAATCGGAATCCGAGTCGCTATCCGAGTCCGAATCCGAATCCGAGTCAGAGTCGCTGTCCGAATCCGAGTCGCTGTCAGAGTCCGAGTCGGAATCCGAGTCCGAGTCAGCGTCCGCATCGGACTCACCGCCCGGGCCGCCCACGAACAGCGGGAAGCCGGTGGTGCCACCGTCGCCGCCACCGCCGCTCAGTGCAGCACCCAGCGCCGCGGCGCCCAGGGCGCCCAGCGCGAATTCACCCAGGCCGATGCCGCTGCCGGCCGCGGTCTTCTTGGTCACTGCCAGAGCGGCCGCATCGGCGTCGCTGTCCGGCGGGGTCACCTGCAGGTCGCCCGAGGCGACGTCCACATTCACTTGTTCGAGGCCGCCGGGCAGCTTGGTCGAGCCGATGGTCGCATCGGTGCCGCCGGTGAAGACGCCGGCCAGCGGCGCCTTGTTGGAGGCCGATCCGGGGAACAGCACGTTGGCCTGGCCGCCGTCCGGCACGATCACGCGGTCGCCGGCCATCAGGGTCTGATTGCCGTCCACCGGAATGCGGACACCCTCGCGCATCACTGCAACGCCGGGCGTAGCATTGGACAATGTGCCCACGCTGGGCGACGCCACGGCCGCAGGCGCGGCGGAGGCGCCGGCGCTGATGCCCGGCGTGCCGAGCGGCGTGACGGTGGCTTGGGCGAGAACCACGGGCGCGCCAGTGGCGGCGAGCCCTTCGGTCGAAACGGTCGATGCTTGTGGAGCGGTCATGGCAGCCTCTGTGACAAAAGATGCATCTACAGGGGCAACTTGCGTGCCGCTTTTCCGCCGCCGTGCCAACGCCGCGCCATCGGCGCTTCAAGTGATTGATTTGTATGGATATTTTTCTGAAAACCGCGCAACGCACCGGCCTCCGAAACAGCCCGTAAGGAGGTCAATTCGCGATTCGTTACGTAACGATGTAACGCCTCGTACCCGGAACGCCGAGCATGTCGCGCGCACTTTCCACAGCCCTGGCGCCCACGCCGCGCCACCCGCTTTTTCTCTTTCCTTCTTCTCTCTTCTATATATGTTCAATCCCTCCCAGGAAGACGTGCGCCGCTTCTTCTGCGACGTGTACGCCAAGCACCGGCAGGGCCTGCCGATGGAGCCGCTGGAGACCATCGCGGCCGGCTGGATCGGCGAGCACCCCGAGTACCACGAGGACCTGCTCGACGCCGACGCGGCGGTGGCGCGGATCTACGACGGATCGAACGGCCGCGAGAACCCGTTCCTGCATCTGTCGATGCACCTGTCGATCAGCGAGCAGTGCTCCATCGACCAGCCGCGCGGCATCCGCCAGGCCGTCGAGCTGCTGGCCGCGCGCCGCGGCTCGCTGCTGCATGCGCATCACGAGGCGATGGATTGCCTCGGTCAAATGATGTGGGAGAGCCAGCGCGCGGGGCGCCCGCCCGATGGCGATGGCTATGTGGCCTGCGTGCAGCGTCGCGCCACGAAGGACTGAGCGATCAGCCGGCGGCGCGCGGCGTTCCTTTTCGCGCCGGCAACGCGCCCTGCGCCTTCGCCGCCTCGCGCAGCAGCCCCGCCATCGCGGCGCGCAGCGGCGACGGCTCGGCCTCGCTGCGCTGCAGGAGGCCGACCGGCTCCTCGGTGCCGGTGGTATCGATCGGCAGCCGCACCAGGCGGCCGTCGGCCAGCTCGCTGCGCGCGGCGCCCAGCGGCGTGATCCACACGGCGTCCGACACCGCCACCAGCGCGCGCGCCACCGCCACGTCGAGCGTCTGCAAGGCGTTGGGCGGCAGCGCGAGGCCGCGCGCCGACAGGAAACTCTCGGTGTTGTGGCGCGGGGCCGTGCCCTCGCCGTACACGACCAACGGATAGTCGAGCACTGCCTGCACCGGCGCTGCCTTGAGTGCAAGCGGATGGCCGGCGCGCACGGCGAACACCAGCGGCTCGGTGTGCAGCAGCTCGAAGCTCAGGCCGCCCATGAGGCGCGGGTCGCTCATGCGGCCGACCACGAGGTCGAGCTCGCCGGCGCGCAGCTCGTCGAGCAGCACGGCGTTGGCCGCACTTTTCACCAAGATCTGCACCGCCGGCCAGCCCTCGCGCAGCCGTGCCAGCGCCACCGGCAGCAGCGCGGGCGCCACGCTGGGCAAGGCGCCGATGCGCAAGCGCTCGATGCGCCCGCCCGCCGCCGGCGCCACGGCCTGGGCGCTGGCATCCATCGCTTCGAGCACGCGCAGGGCGTGGGCCAGCAGCTGTTCGCCGGCCGGCGTGAGGCCCTGCACGCCGCGGCGACCGGCCTGGCTGCGTTCCACCAGGCGGGTGCCGACCACGGCCTCGAGCTCCGACAGCGTCTTGGACACCGCCGGCTGGCTCAGCGCCAGCCGCTCGGCCGCGCGCGCCAGGTGGCGCTCCTGCGCGACCGCGACAAAGGCGCGCAGGTGCCTCAACTGCACGTTGCGCACGAAATCCTGGCGAAGCTCGGCGGGAGACTTTTTCAATGCCTTCTGGTTATTGAAACTGGAACAATCTTCAATTTACATCATTGATCGCGACTTCTACAGTGCGGGCTTCGGATTCGTCCCACGACAGGAGACAACGTACATGACCAAGACCAGCGGCGTTCAGCCCACCCTCACCCCGCGCGACTGGGACGCCCACCCCAGCTACATCTACCCCGGCTACAAGTCGACCGGCAAGCGCGGCCCGCAGAAGCCGCTCATTCCGCTGAAGGCCTCGCTCGGAGAGCTGCAGCAGCCGGTGTACGGCCACGACAGCATCGGCGAGTTCGACCACGACCTCACGCGCAACGCGCGCGTCAACGGCGAGCCGCTGGGCGAACGCATGATCCTCACGGGCCAGGTGCTCGACGAGCGCCGCCGCCCGGTGGCCAACACGCTGGTCGAGCTGTGGCAGGCCAACGCCTCGGGCCGCTACGTGCACAAGGTCGACCAGCACGACGCCCCGCTGGACCCCAACTTCCTGGGCGCGGGCCGCTGCCTGACCGACAGCGAAGGCCGCTACCGCTTCCTCACCATCAAGCCCGGCGCGTATCCCTGGGGCAACCACCCGAACGCCTGGCGCCCGCAGCACATCCACCTGTCGCTGTTCGGCCAGAGCTTCGCCAGCCGCCTCGTGACGCAGATGTACTTCCCCGGCGACCCGCTGCTGCAGTACGACCCGATGGTCACCGGCACGCCCGAGCGCTACCGCAACCGCCTCATTGCCGACTTCAGCCTCGACATCACCGAGGAAGGCTATGCCCTGGGCTACCAGTTCGACATGGTGCTGCGCGGCGCCGATGAAACGCCGTTCGAGAACCGCTGAAAGGAATTCCCCATGCCATTGATGACCGCACAGGAAGCCGACTTCGGCCAGACCCCCTCGCAGACCGTGGGCCCCTACTTCGCCTACGGCCTCACCGCCACGCAGTACGGCTACAACTTCAACCAGCCCTTCGACGCCGTGCTGGCGCTGGACACCGCCAGCGGCCAGCGCATCCGCCTCGAAGGCCGCGTGATCGACGGCGACGGCAACCCGATCAACGACGCGCTGGTCGAGATCAGCCAGCCCGACGGCGAAGGCCGCTACCCGCAGACGCCCGACGAGGCGCGCGCCCTGGGCTTTCGTGCCTTCGGCCGCGTGGGCACGGGCACCGACGCGCAGAACCGCTTCGTGTTCCACACCGTCAAGCCCGGCGCCGAAACGCCCGGTGAAGCCCCGCACATCAACGTGATCGTGCTCATGCGCGGCCTGCTGCTGCATGCCTTCACGCGCGTGTACTTCAGCGACGAGGCCGAGGCCAACGCGAAGGACGCCGTGCTGCAGAGCGTGCCGGCCGAGCGCCGCCACACGCTGATCGCCGAGCGCGTGGAGCAAGGCGGCGCGGTGACGTACCGCTTCGACATCCGCATGCAGGGCACGGACGAGACGGCCTTCTTCGACGTCTGACCCCCGGGAAAGTCCGGACGAAAAAAAGCCCGCATCAGCGGGCTTTTTCTTTGGATACCAGTCTGGCCTAGCTTACTGAGGCGCGTGATGCAGGCGCGATTCAGGCACGACCTTCAGTTCGCCTGGCAGCGAGCTGATGTAGGTGGCCAGCGTCTTCAGCTCGGCGTTGGTGAACTTCTTGGGTTCGACCTGTGCGGCCATCACGGCGTTCGAGCGGCCCAGGTGGGGGTTGTTCTTCACGCGGTACGACTTCAGCGCCACGAACAGGTAGTCGGCGTGCTGGCCGGCCAGCTTGGGCACGGTGCCGTCGTTCGGCGTGTTGAAGTTGGCGCCGTGGCACTTGGTGCAGCTGTTGTCCTTGTCGCGCGCGATGAGCGCCTGGACGTTCTCGGACGCGGCCTTGGCCGGTGTGGCCGCAGGCGCGTCGCCTTCCTTCACGCCCAGCTGGCTGTAGTAGGCCGAGAGGTCGGCGATGTCCTGTTCGGTGAGGCTGTCGGCGATGGCACGCATCGTCGGGTGCTTGCGGTCACCGCCCTTGTACGCGGTGAGCGCGGCCGAGATGTAGGTGGCGCTCTGGCCCGCGATCATCGGGACCTTGTGGATCTCGGGGAAGCTCGCCTGGTAGCCGATGATGCCGTGGCAACCCACGCACATCTGGACCTTCTTGGCTCCGTCCTGGGCCTTGCCAGTGACTTGTTGGGCTTGGGCCGAGACCGTCACGCAAGCGACAGCAAGGGCAAACATCGTGGTCAACAACTTGTTCATTTTGCGCGCACAATCTCGTGGAGATACAGTTTTTCGAATCAACATTCGATTATATGCAAGGGTCCCACGGGAACCTCGCGCGGGCTGCACAAGAGACTGCGCAATGCAGATCGAGTGTGTTCTTTTCTCCACCCTGCCTCCGCTCCACTCATGAAATTCAAGGGCTCAGACAACTACGTCGCCACTCAGGACCTGATGCTGGCGGTCAATGCGGCCATCACACTCCAGCGCCCCCTGCTCGTCAAGGGCGAGCCCGGCACCGGCAAGACCATGCTGGCCGAGGAAGTGGCGCAAGCGCTCGACATGCCGCTGCTGCAGTGGCACATCAAGTCGACCACCAAGGCGCAACAGGGCCTGTATGAATACGACGCCGTGAGCCGCCTGCGCGACTCGCAACTGGCCGACGTGGACGGCGGCCAGCGCGTCAAGGACATCCAGAACTACATCGTCAAGGGCGTGCTGTGGCAGGCCTTCACGGCCGACAAGCCGGTCGCGCTGCTGATCGACGAGATCGACAAGGCCGACATCGAATTCCCGAACGACCTGCTGCGTGAAATCGACCGCATGGAGTTCTACTGCTACGAGACGCGCGAACTCATCCGCGCCAAGCACCGTCCGCTGGTGTTCATCACCTCGAACAACGAGAAGGAACTGCCCGACGCCTTCCTGCGCCGCTGCTTCTTCCACTACATCAAGTTCCCCGATGCCGAGACGATGAAGCACATCGTCGCCGTGCACTTCCCGAACCTGAAGCAGGAGCTGCTCACGTCGGCGATGAAGACCTTCTACGACGTGCGCAACCTGCCCGGCCTGAAGAAGAAGCCCTCGACCTCCGAGCTGCTCGACTGGCTCAAGCTGCTGGTGGCCGAAGACATTCCTCTCGAAGCCCTGCAGAGCAAGGACGACAAGGTCGCCGTGCCGCCGCTGGTGGGCGCGCTGCTCAAGAACGAGCAGGACGTGACCCTGTTCGAGAAGCTCGTCTTCATGCAACGCAACAACCGCTAGGCCATGAGCCGGCAACCGCATTCCACCAGACAGCTGATGAAGCTGGGCATCGCCCAGGCGGTGCTGTTCGTGGTGGGCGCGCTGATCGGGCGCGGGATCGGGCTGCTGCTCGGACTCGACGCCTTCGGTACCGACAGCAAGTACGGCACGCGCGAGATCGTCGGCATTGCGCTGATCGGCCTGGGCGGCGGCGCCGGTGCGCAGGCCGCGCGCGCGTGGTACGTGCACAAGTACGGCGACCCGCGCGGCTGAGCCCCAGATCCATCGAGACCTGTACGGAGACACGGAGAGTTTGCACATGGCGTTCGTCGAACCCGTCACGCTGAAGGCCCGCGGCCTCGCGCTGGTGCCGCTGGCACTCACTCACGAAGACGGCCTGCGCGCCGCGGCCGCCGACGGCGAGCTGTGGAAGCTGCGCGTCACCTCCGTGCCCGAGCCGCAGGACACGCGCGCCTACATCGAGACCGCCCTGAAGACGGCCGACCGCTTCGCCTTCGCCGTCACCGACGAAGCCACCGGCACCGTGCTGGGCAGCACGAGCTTTCACGACATCCTTCCGGGCGTGAAGCGCGTCGAGATCGGCTACACCTGGTACGCCGAGCGCTGCCAGCGCACCCACGTCAACACCACCTGCAAGCTGCTGATGCTCACGCACGCGTTCGATACGCTGGGCTGCAA
Organism: Variovorax sp. GW531-E2; assembly: GCF_059423125.1. NCBI lineage: Bacteria > Pseudomonadati > Pseudomonadota > Betaproteobacteria > Burkholderiales > Comamonadaceae > Variovorax > Variovorax sp. GW531-E2. The sequence goes on from NZ_JBWKXQ010000091.1 coordinate 8,796, forward strand.
CGTGGTGGGCTGGCGCACCGACAACTTCAACTTCGCCTCGCAGCGCGCCATCGAGCGCCTGGGCGCGAAGAAAGACGGCGTGATCCGCTGCCACGTGATGCGCCGCGACGGCACCATCCGCGACACCGTCATGTACAGCCTGCGCGCGGGCGAATGGCCCGAGGTGAAGGCCCAGCTGCTGTACCTGCTCGACAAGCCGCGCGGCTGAACGAAACACAAGGAGCGCTCCATGCTCATCGACTTCTTCTACACCCTGCGTTCGGCCAAGCTGCCGGTGTCGGTCAAGGAATACCTCACGCTGCTCGAGGCGCTCAAGTCCGACGTGGTGGGCCCGAACTCCGACGGCGCCTACGGCATCGACGATTTCTACTACCTCTCGCGCACCGCGCTCGTGAAGGACGAGAAGCACTACGACAAGTTCGACCGTGCCTTCGCCGCCTACTTCAAGGGCGTCGAGATGCTCACCGACTTCACCAAGGAAGTGCCGCTCGACTGGCTCAAGAAGACGCTGGAGCGCGAGTTCACGGCCGAAGAAAAAGCCAAGATCGAGAAGATGGGCTGGGACGAGCTCATGGAAACGCTCAAGAAGCGCTTCGAAGAGCAGAAGGAACGCCACGAAGGCGGCAGCAAGTGGATCGGCACCGGCGGCACCTCGCCCTTCGGCAACGGCGGCTACAACCCGCAGGGCATCCGCATCGGCGGCGCCGGCAAGAACCGCAGTGCCGTGAAGGTGTGGGACCAGCGTGCCTACAAGGACTACGACGACACGCAAGAGCTGGGCACGCGCAACATCAAGGTCGCGCTGCGGCGCCTGCGCAAGTTCGCGCGCGAAGGCCACGAGGAAGAGCTGGACCTGGACAACACCATCCACTCGACCGCCGCCAACGCCGGCTACCTCGACATCAAGATGCGGCCCGAGCGCCACAACAACGTCAAGGTGCTGCTGCTGATGGACGTGGGCGGCACGATGGACGAGCACATCCAGCGCGTCGAAGAACTGTTCTCGGCCGTGAAGACCGAGTTCAAGCACCTGGAGTTCTACTACTTCCACAACTGCGTCTACGACTTCATGTGGAAGAACAACAAGCGCCGCTTCTCCGAGAAGTTCGCGACCTGGGACATCCTGCGCAAGTACAACAAAGACTACAAGCTGATCTTCGTGGGCGACGCCACGATGAGTCCTTACGAAATCTTGCAACCTGGCGGCAGCGTCGAATACAACAACGAAGAGGCCGGCGCCGAGTGGATCCAGCGCCTCACGCACACCTTCCCCAAGTTCGCCTGGATCAACCCCGAGCCCCAGGGCGTGTGGCAGTACCGCCAGAGCATCGCGGTGATGCAGCAGCTCATGTCCAACCGCATGTACCCGCTCACGCTGCGCGGCCTCGAAGAGGCGATGCGCATGCTGTCCAAGTAACCCGCGGCCCCGCACAAGTGGGGGGCAGCCGCCACACGGGTGCTGTCAGAATGCCCCCATGGTCAGGGTGGCATCCGTTCTTTCGCCGGCGTTGTGGCCGGCTTTGCTTTTTTCCGGCGTCCTGCTTTTGCAAGGCTGCAGCCTGCTGCCTAAAAAAGAGGCGGCGGACACGGGCGCGTCCACCACGGGCGTGGTGCGCAGCGGCGACAGCAACGGCGACACCGCCAAGGACGACGACAAGGCCAAGGCCGACGGCCGGCGCAACGCCTTCACCGTCGACGTGCGCGGCCCCGAAACCGAGCGCGACTACCTCGCGCGCCACCTCGAAATCCAGCGCTACCGCGAGCTCGACGACCTGGGCGTGACCGAGGTCTCGCGCCTCATGGTCGCGGCCGAGGCCAATGCGCGCGAACTGCTGGGCACGCTGGGCTACTTCACGCCCACGCTCACGCTCGAACTCAACGAAACACCCGACAGCACCGAGGCCCCGCGCGAGGTCGTCATCACCGTGGCGCCCGGCGAGCGAACGAAGGTGTCGACGGTGCAGATCCGCTACACCGGCCAGATCGCCAACGACCCCAGCGCCGAAGCCCAGCGCGACGCCATCCGCACCGGCTGGGCGCTGCGCGCCGGCGAGCCCTTCACGCAAGGCGCGTGGGACGACGCCAAGACCACCGCGCTGCGCAGCCTCACGGCCAGGCGCTTTCCCACCGGCAGCGTGGAGATCAGCCGCGCCGAGATCGACGCCGACCGCCACGAGGCCCGCCTCGGCGTGACCTACCAGTCGGGCCCGGCCTACAAGTTCGGCCCGCTGGTGCTGCGCGGCGTGGAGCGCTACGACGCCGACGCCGCGCGCCGCATCGCGCGCCTGCCCACCGGCACCGACTACGACCAGCAGAAGCTGCTCGACGCCCAGCAGCGCCTGGCCAGCAGCGGCTACTACGACTCGGTGTTCCTCACGCTCGACACCGACAGCAACACGCCGCTGGCCGCGCCCGTGATCGCCCAGCTGCGCGAGGCGCCGCTGCAGAAGGTGGTGATGGGCGTGGGCTTCACCACCGACAACGGCCCGCGCCTGTCGATCGACCACACCCACAACCGCATGCCGCTGCTCGGCTGGCGCGCGGTGTCGCGGCTCTCGCTGGACAACGACATCCAGTCGCTGGGCACCGAGTGGAACGCCGTGCCCGACGACCGGGGCTGGCGCTGGTTCGCCGGCGGCGAACTCAAGAGCGAGCAGTCGGGCAGCTACGTGGTCGACAGCGGCCGGCTGCGCGGCGGGCGCAACAAGTCGAGCGACCACATCGACCGCAGCTACTTCCTGCAGTACGACTACGCCCACAACCGCGGCACCGACGCGCCGCCCTCGGCCTCGGCCGTCACCGCCAACTGGGGCTGGACCGGGCGCTACTTCGACGACAACGCGGCGCCCTCGCGCGGCTACGGCCTGGCGCTCGAAATGGCCGCGGGCTACACGCTCACCGGCCAGCAGGTGCCCTTCACGCGCACCTACGCGCGCTTTCTCGGCGTGCTGCCGCTGGGCGCGGCCGAGGACAGGAACGCCCGCGCGCGCCGCAGCCGGTTGCAGATGCGCCTGGAGGCCGGCGCCGTCGCGGCCAAGGACAGCGCGCAGATCCCGTCCACGCTGATGTTCCTCACCGGCGGCGACACCACCGTGCGCGGCTACAGCTACAAGCAGATCGGCACCGTGCGCGCCGATGGAAAGACCGTGTCGGGCCGCTACCTGGGCGTGGCCAGCCTCGAATGGCAGCGCCCCTTCGTCTACAAGGACAAGCTCACCGAATGGGAGAGCGTGGTGTTCGTGGATGCCGGCGCCGTGGCCGACAAGCCCGGCGAGCTCAAGCCCAAGGTCGGCGTGGGCGTCGGCGCGCGCTGGCGCAGCCCGGTCGGCCCGGTGCAGGCCGACCTGGCCTACGGCGTCGACTCGAAGAAATTCCGCCTGCACTTCCGTCTCGGCTTCACCTTCTGACCCGCTTCATGCCGTCCACGCCCACCACAGCCACGCCCCGTCCCCGCTCGCGCACCCGTCGCGTGCTGCGCGCGCTGGGCTGGACCCTGGTGGGCCTGTTGCTCGTCGTGCTGCTGCTCGCCGCAGGCACGTGGTGGTGGCTCGGCTCGAACAAATCATTGGCCTTCGCGCTCGCCCAGGCCGCACAGCGCCTGCCCGCGGGCCAGACGCTCGAGAGCCGCGACGTCACCGGCTCGCTGCGCACCGGCGGTCGCATCGGCTGGCTCAAGTGGCAAAGCGAGAGCCTCGCGGTCGAGGTGAACGACGCCACGCTCGGCTGGCAGCTCGCCCCGCTGTTCCAGCGCAAGGTGCAGCTCGGCGAGATCCACGCGGCGAGCCTGTCGATCGAACGCCGCGGCCCGCCCAGCGACACGCCGACCGAGCCGCTCACGCAGGTCGCGCTGCCCGTCGAAGTGGCCGAGGTGCCCTTCCGCATCGACGAGGTGCGCTGGGCCGGACCGCCCGCGCTGGAAGCCAAAGGCCTCGCGGGCCGCTACAGCTACCTGGCCGCGCAGCACGCGCTGGACATCGAAGGCGTCGACATCGCCGACGGCCACTACAGCGCCCGCGTCCGGCTGCAGGGCCCGGCGCCGATGGCGCTCGATGCCACGCTCGACGGCCGCGTGAAAGCCCCGCTCGCCGAAGACCGCCACATCGAAGTGCAGGCCAAGGCCTCCGTGAAAGGCACGCTGGCCGGCCCCGAGGCGCGCCTGCAGGTCGCCGCCGACCTGCAGCCCACCGAGCCCGACGCCGAAGCGCCCATGGCCGCCCAGCTGCGCGCGCAGATCGCGCCCTGGTTGCCGCAGCCCGTGGTCGACGCCAAGGCCGACCTGCGCAACGTCGACGCCGCCAGCCTCTGGCCCGGCGCGCCCCGGACCCGGCTCACCGGCACCGTCGAGCTCGCGCCCGATGCCGCCACCGGCCCCGCCGCGTGGAAGGCCTCGGCCGACATCCGCAACGCCGTCGCCGGCCCGTGGGACGAACAGAAGCTGCCGGTCGAGCAGGTCCAGGCGCAGGTCGGCTTCGACGGCACGACCTGGACCGTGCCCGAAGCCACCGTGCGCGCGGGCGGCGGCCGCATCGACGCCGAAGGCAGCTGGAGCCCCGCGCCCTCGCCCTGGCAGGTGCGCGCCACCGTGCGCGGCGTGCGGCCCGGCGCGCTGTACAGCGAGCTGTCGGGCGCGCCCGTCGGCGGGCAGATCAGCGCACGGCAGGCCGAAGATTCCGACACCCTCGTCTTCGACGTGGCCCTCCGCGCCGAAGGCAACGGCGGCGCCGGCAGCAAGGCGCTGCCCGGCTTCGGCCTGGACCGCGCACTGGCGCAGGGCCAATGGAAAGACCAGGTGCTCGACCTGCGCACGCTGCGCGTCGAAGCGATGCGCGCCAGCATCGACGGCAAGCTGCAGGTGCGTGTGGCCGACCAGGCCGCCAGCGGCAAGCTCGCCCTCACCCTGCCGGGCGGCAGCGCGCAGCTCGACGGCCGCATCGCGCCCACCACCGGCGGTGGCGACCTCCAGGCGCGCATCGACGACGCCGAAGCCCTGCAGCGCTGGGTGCAAGGCCTGCCGGGCCTCGCGGCCGTGTTCGCGAACGCCAGCGCCAAGGGCAGCGCCCGCCTCGACGCCAGCTGGCAAGGCGGCTGGCAGACCGTGCAACGCCGCATCGAGAACCCCGGCGCTCCGGCCGCGCGCGGCAACGCCGAGCCCAGCCTCAAGGCCGCGCTCGCCGTGCCACGCCTCGACCTGAACCTGCCCGCGGCCCAGCCCGGCGGCACGGCCACCAGCGTGCAGCTGCGCGCGCTGCAGGCCGACCTCGCCGGCAGCATCGCCCAGGCCACGCTGACGCTCAAGGGCGAAGCCACCACCGGCACGCAGAAGCTGGCACTCGACACCCGCGCCAGCGGCGGCCTCGCCAGTGCTAACCAGTGGCGCGCCACCCTCGCCAGCCTGCGCCTGCAGGCCCAAGACACCGTCACCGCGCGCCCCGGCCAGGGCCCCTGGGTGCTGGAGCTGGGCCGCGAGGTCACGGCCACTGTGCGCGCCGCCGACAACCGCCTCGACGTCGAAGCCTCCGCCGCCGACGCCACCCTGCGCGGCCCGCTGCCCGGCACCGTGCGCATCGACTGGCAGCCGCTGCGCTTCAACCAGAGCGGCGCCGCGCCCAACCGCGTGTTCCGCCTGCAGTCCAAGGGCCAGATGCAGGGCCTGCCGATGGCGTGGGCCGGCGCGTTCGGCGCCAACGCCACGCTGAGCGAACTCGGCATCAGCGGCGACCTGCTGTTCAACGGCGACTGGGACATCGACGCCGGCGACACCCTGCGCGCCAAGGCCCGCCTTGCGCGCCAGAGCGGCGACATCCGCGTGCAGGCCGGCGAGGCCGCACTCGTCACCCGCATCACCAGCACCGGGACCGGCACCGCGAGCGAACGCACCATGAGCTCGGCCAGCGGCAAGAACGAGGTCAACGGCGTCGATGTCACCGCCACCCCGGCCGGCCTGCGCCGCGCCGAACTGCAGCTCGACGCGCAGGGCGACGCCGTGCGCGCCACCCTGGCCTGGGACAGCGAACGCGCCGGCCGCCTCGACGCCGAACTCGGCACCCGCATGCAGCAGCGCAGCGGCGGCTGGCAGTGGGCGCCCGACGCACCGCTCAACGGCACCCTGCGCGCCGCGCTGCCCAACCTGGGCGTGTGGTCGATGCTCGCGCCGCCCGGCTGGCGCATCGCCGGCACGCTCGACGCCAACGCCACCCTGTCGGGCAACCGCACCGCGCCGCGCTGGAACGGCACGCTCGGCGCCGACCAGCTCGCGCTGCGCGCCCCGGTCGAAGGCCTCGACCTGCGCGACGGCCGCCTGCGCGCCTCGCTCACCGGCGACCGCCTGGAGATCACCGAGTTCACGCTCAAGGGCGGCGCCGGCAGCAACGCGCGCATCGGCGGCCAGAGCGGCAACCGCAGCACCGCCGCCAGCGAAGCGCGCACCGACGGCGGCTCGCTCACCGCGCGCGGCGACCTCAGCTGGGGCAGCAACAACAGCACGACCAGCACCGGCATCCGCATGGCCCTGCAGGCCGAGCTGCGCGCCCTGCGCGTGTTGGTGCGCACCGACCGCCAGGTGTCGCTGTCGGGCAACCTGCAGGCGCGGCTGGACGACGGCCAGTTCAACGTGCGCGGCAAGCTCAAGACCGACCGCGCCGTCATCATCCTGCCCGACGAGACCGCGCCCAGCCTGGGCAGCGACGTCGTCGTGCGCTCGGCCGCCAAGGACAAGGCCGCCGCCGAGGCCGCGCTGCGCGAATCCGCCAAGGCCGACGCCCAGGCGGCCAAGGCCGCCAAGCCCCAGACCGCCAAGCCGCCCGACATCGTCGTCACCTTCGACCTGGGTGACGACTTCGCCGTGCAGGGCCGCGGCATCACCACCCGGCTCGAGGGCGAACTCGAAATCCGCAGCACCCGCCTCGATGCCCCGCCGCGCATCACCGGCGAGGTGAAGACCGTCAAGGGCCAGTACCGCGCCTACGGCCAGCAGCTCGACGTCGAGACCGGCATCGCGCGCTTCAACGGCCCCTTCGACAACCCCGCGCTCGACATCCTGGCCATCCGCCCGAACATCGCGCAGCGCGCCGGCGTGCAGATCACAGGCTCCGCGCAGTCGCCGCGCGTGAAGCTCTACGCGGAGCCCGCGCTGTCCGACGCCGAGACGCTGTCATGGGTCATCCTGGGCCGCGCCTCGGCCACCAGCGGTGGCGAGTCGGCCCTCTTGCAGCAGGCCGCCCTGTCGCTGCTCGGCAAGATCGGCGGCACCACCACCGGCGGCAGCCTGGCCAGCCGTTTCGGACTGGACGAACTCGGCTTCAAGGGCCCCGGCAACGGCGGCGACCTGCGCGAGTCGGCCGTGACGCTGGGCAAGCGGTTGTCCAAAGACTTCTACATCACCTACGAACGCAGCCTGGGCGGCACCTTCGGCACCCTCTTCATCTTCTACGACCTGACCAAGCGCCTCACGCTGCGGGGCCAGGCGGGGCAGACGAGCGGGGTGGACCTGATCTATACGGTGAAGTACGACTGAGGGCGGCCGAGACACCCCAAGCTGGTAAAGTGCGGGCCGCGCTGCAGCAGCAGCGGCGCACACCGTCTTCGTAGTTCAATGGATAGAACGGGGTCCTCCTAAGACTCAGATACAGGTTCGATTCCTGTCGAAGGCACCAGCAAGCCGTTACTCTTCAACCGCTCTCAGGCGGAGCACCACGGCCAGAGCCACACCATCGGTTCACGAGCAGATGCGCGGATCAGGCAGTTCATGCCACCCGGTGAGGCACCGGGGGCAACTGCATCACGCAACCACCGGACGAGATCCCTCTGGCCTGACGCCCATCTCGCCGCACTCACGTGTACGGATCAGGCGCCAGGGGACGTTGCCGCCCTTCCCGTCAAGTCGGCGACAGAGGAAGCTGGACCGTGACAATCGCCCGGGGACGGGTGTCCAAATTCACGACCGAGCCGACAGATGACAGGATGCCTGTCTTCTGATTGATGCTGTAAGCCGAAATGGAGTCGTCGTTCCAGTTCGCCGTCACAAGGAACTTCCCCGATGCGTTGAAGGCAATGTCCAGCGGCGCATTGTCCGTTGCCAGTGGTGCATCCGGGAGCGGGGAGAGTACGCCCGAGCCTGGTGCGACGGCATAGCCCGAGAGAGTGCGCCCCAACCCGTCCGGGATGTAGGCGAACTTGCCAGCAGGATGCACTCGCACCCGGCTCGACGTACCGTTCGGAGTCAAGGGCGCCCCGATCTGCGCAAGATCTCCGGTGGCTGAGTCGATGGCGAAAGTCGTGACCTTGGTGCCCGTGACGTACATCGTCTCCCCCGCAGCGTCGAGAGTGACGAACGTTGGCGAAGAACCTGCAGGGACGGACGTCGCCCCGGCAGCGAGCACAGCGCCAGAGCCCTGATCGATCGCATACTTGGTGATCGTGTTGTCGATCTGGCTCGCGATATAGACGAACTTGCCACCAGGATGAACAGTGACTCCTACGGGGCTGGTCACCGTAGAAAACGGCGAGCCGGCAATTGCCGTCAGCGCGCCAGAGCCTTGATCAACGGCGAAAACCGAGACGGTGTTGTCCAATGCGTTGGCTGCGTAGACAACGTTGCCGGCCGGATCCACAGCGATCGATTGCGGATAGCGGCCTGTGGGCAAGTCGGTACCTACCTGCGCCAGCGCACCAGTCGTCTGGTTGATCGCATAGATAGAGATGGTGCCGTCTCCAGTGTTCGCCACGTAGAGGAATCTCTTGCTCGGGTGCACCGCGATTGAAAATGGCGAGGCCCCTGCCGCCACGGTCCCGACAGACGAGAGCGCACCGGTCGACACGTCGATCTTGTAGATGCCGATGTTGTCGCTGAAGGACTGCGCCACATAGGCAAATTCGGGCGCGCCCGCGCAGGACACCCGCACCGAAGTGACGTTGGCGGAAACGTTGGAGCCTGTGCCATTCGAGACCCTGCAGTTCTGTCCCGAAGGCTGTGCGCCCACCGTCACGGAATAGCTGCTGCCGCCGGCGATGGCCGTCGCGAAAGTGAAAGCGCCATTGCTGCCGACGGACAGTGCATCGCCGTCTGAATTGAGCAGCGTGAGGGACGCGCCTGACTCAAGTCCGGTCACCGTACCTCCCACCGTGTATGTAGCGCCCGGTGGCGGCAGTGGGAATACACCACCACCGCCCCCCCCTCC
>NZ_JBWKXQ010000092.1:0-17383 GCF_059423125.1 Variovorax sp. GW531-E2
GTGCGGCGGGTGGCGGCACGGCGGGCTCTGCCACTGCGACCATGGGTGGGGCCACGTCGGCCACCTCGCGTGTGATGTCGATCTGCGATTCATCGATGACGAAGCAGCACACGGCCACGATGTCGTCGGGGTCGCAGGTGGTGGCCAGCCGCACGGTCAGCTGGTCGTTGCTGCGCGTGCGCGTCAGCACGGTGCCGAGGTTGGCCAGCTCGCCGGCGAGCAGCTCGCACTCGCTGTCGGACAGGCGCGCGAAGCGCACGACCAGCACGCCGTCGCTGCTACTGCCGCCTTCATCGGCCGGCGCAGCGGCTTGAACGACAGGCGCCGGTGCGGGCGCGGGTGCCGGCACCGGTGCGGCGGCGGCATTGTTCTCCATCGCCAGCTGCTGCAGCACGCCGCAGATGTGGGCGACCCTCTCGGCGTCCGGCTCCTTGCCGGCCTGGTAGGCGGTGAGTTGTTCTTGCAAGGCGTCCTTCGTTTCCAGAAAGGCATCGATCATCGGAGCGCTCAGGTGCAGCTGCCCGTGGCGGGCCCTGTCCAGCAGCGTTTCGAGCACGTGCGTGGTGTGGGTCAAGGCGGTGAAACCGAACGTGGCCGCGCCGCCCTTGATGGAGTGCGCCGCGCGGAAGATGGCGTTGAGCTGCTCGCCGTCGGGCGCCTCGACGTCGAGGTCGAGCAAGAGCTGCTCCATCTCCGCCAGCAGCTCGATGGCTTCGACGAAGAAGGCCTGGGTGAATTGACTGAGGTCCATCTGTGGTGCTCCGGGACCCGCGCTCTTGCGCGAGGCCGCTTCCTTGTTCTTGTTATCCCGCCGTGTGTCCTGCCGCGGTGCGCGCCTGCGCGGCCGGTGGCGGCAGGCCGATGCGCGTGGCGCCGGCGTCGTTGCTGTTCTCGCGCTCGATGCGCTCCTGCGTGCGGTGGTTCAGCAGGATGATGCTGATGCGGCGGTTGATGGGGTTGCGCGGGTCGGCGCGGTCCAGGTGCATGCTGTCGGCCAGGCCGATCACGCGCAGCACCTTGTCCTCGGTCATGCCGCCCGTGACCAGCTCGCGGCGCGAGGCGTTGGCGCGGTCGGCCGAGAGCTCCCAGTTGCCGTACGCGCGGTCGTTGGTGTAGACGATGGCGTCGGTGTGGCCCGACAGCGTGAGCTTGTTGGGCAGGCCGTTGAGCACCGGCGCCAGCTCGCGAAGAATGGCGCGCATGTGCGGCACCACGCGGGCGCTGGCCAGCTCGAACATCGGGCGGTTCTCGCTGTCCACGATCTGCAGGCGCAGGCCTTCGGTGGTGATGTCGATGAGGATCTGCGAGCGGAACTGCTGGAACACCGGGCTCTTCTCGATCAGCTCGTCGAGCTTCTTCTTCATCTCGGCCAGGCGGCTGGCGTCGGCCGCGTCCTCGCTGTCGGCCTCGGTGTGGCGCACCTCGCCCTCGGCGTGCATCACGTCGGCGCCGCCGCCGGGGATCATGCTGGTGCTCATGCTGCTCTTGTCGCCGCCGGCCAGCGCCACGCGCAGCGGCATCCGGAAGTGCTCGGCAATGCCTTCGCGCTGCTTGGGGCTGGAGATCGACAGCAGCCACATCACGAGGAAGAAGGCCATCATGGCCGTCATGAAGTCGGCGTAGGCGATCTTCCAGCCGCCGCCCGCATGGCCGCCGCCGTGCCCGCCGCCGTGGGCGCGCTTGATGATGATGCGGGGCTTCGCGTCGCTCATGGCCGTTAAGGGGTCAGCGTGCCTTGACTTCGCGCACGTGGTCGTCCAGCTCGGTGAACGAGGGGCGCTCGGTCGAGAACAGCACCTTGCGGCCGAACTCCACGGCCAGCTGCGGCGCGTAGCCGTTCAGGCTGGCCAGCAGCGTGACCTTGGCGCACTGGTAGATCTTCATGCCCTCCTCGACCTTCTGCTCGATCAGCGAGGCCAGCGGCGACACGAAGCCGTAGGCCAGCAGCACGCCCAGGAAGGTGCCGACCATGGCGTGCGCAATGAGCGCGCCCATTTCCGACGGCGGCAGGTGGGCCGAGCCCAGCGCATGCACCACGCCCATCACGGCCGCGACGATGCCCAGCGCGGGCAGCGCGTCGCCCACGCGCGAGAGGCTGTGGCCGGGCACAGCCGCCTCGTGGCGGATGGTGTCGATCTCGTGGTCCATGAGGGCCTCGATCTCGTGCGCGTCGGTGTTGCCGCTGATGACCAGGCGCAGGTAGTCGCACAGGAACACGGTGATGCCCTCGTGCGCCAGGATGGTCGGGTAGCGGCCGAAGATCTCGCTTTGCTCCGGCGCTTCCACGTCGGACTCCAGCTTCATCATGCCCTCCTTGCGGGCCTTGGCGAGCAGCTCGTACAGCAGCGCCAGCAGGTCCATGTAGAGCTGGCGGTTGTGCTTCGAGGAACGCAGCAGCAGCGGCAGCTCCCGGATGGTCGCCTTGATGGTCTTGCCGTTGTTGCCCGCGATGAACGCGCCGAGCGCGGAGCCGCCGATCATGAGCAGCTCCACGGGCTGGAACAGCACGCCGAAATGCCCGCCCATGAGGCCGTAGCCGCCGAAGACGGCGCCGATCACCACCAGATATCCCACCAGTACCAGCACGCGCTTCCCCTATGCCCTGAGGCGTCCAAAACAAAAAACCCGCGCCGGGCGCCGGGGCACTTTCACGAGACGGCGCCGCCGATGTCGAGCACCGGGCCGCCGGCAATGAGGCCGCCGCGGCGCACCGGTTCGAGCTTGGGCTTGCGCGCCTTGCCCGCGCGCGAAGGCGGGCGGCACAGCACGCACACGTAGCCGTGCTTGTGGTCGTGGGCATGCGCCACGAAGTGGCCGCCGCAGCGGCTGCACGGGCTCAGCTGCAGCATGTCGCTGTCGAAGAAACGCACCATGGTCTCGGCGCGCGTGAAGTCGAGCACGACCTCGCTGCCCTGCGACTCGACCTGCTCGGCGTACAGGCGGTAGGCCTTGATGAGCGCGGGCAGTTCGCCCTCGCCGGCCTCGTCGCGCATGAAGCGGTAGATGTTGTAGAACATCGACGAGTGGATGTTGGCCAGCCAGGTCATGTACCAGTCGGTGGAGAACGGCAGCAGGCCCTTGGGCGGCGAGACGCCCTTGAGTTCCTTGTACAGGCGGATCAGGCGTTCGCGGCTGAGCGCGACCACGGCCTCCAGGAACTGCAGGCGCGCACCCAGGCCGATGAGCTCGACCGCGAGCTGCACCTGCCGCACCTCGCCCAGGATGCTCTTGGCAGTCATGCGCTGGCCGAACCTGCTTTGCGCATCTGCGGCTGGGCTTGGGCCTGTGCCTGGCGCGCGCTCATCAGGATCGACATGTGGGCCTGCTGCAGCGCGGGCTCCTTGCCCTCGCCGACCACGGCAAACATGGGCCGGTCGTCCAGGCGGAAGCTGCACAGCAGGAAGTTGGACGCGGCCAGCTTCACGATCTGGCTGAGCGACATGTTCATGAGCAGATCGGCCAGCTCGCGCCCCACGCCGAGACGGAACATGGCTTCCGCCCGGTCCCGCTTCACGAGCTTCTGCGCGAGCAGCATGTAGGCCAGATTGATCTCGCCGATTTCCTTCGAAATCACGCCGCCTGCGTTGACATTGCAATTTTCCACGTCTACTTCCATTTCCGATTCCATGTCGACTCCGCACGTCCATCCAACATGTATACATTATATACACACTTATTTACACTTCGAAGACAAAGTAGATCAAAAAGTAAAAGGGTTTTGACACGGTTTCCGACGGAAGGCTTCAGACCTCCCTCTGAGGAAGCGGTTTCAGTCCTGGCACCGACGCGCGGTCACATAGCGCAAGCAATTGTTACGAGCGTGCGTGTTCCGGCAATTGGAAATCCCCTCGCCAATTGAATTTATAAAGACTATCGAACGCAGCCGAGCGTTAATCGGCGGCTTTATTCAGGGTCTTTCAATAGGTCAATGACTTTCCATAGAACAACCGCCGATCAAGGCGCCGCCGCCTCGGCGCCGCCTTCCAGCCGGTGAATCCAGGCCATCACTTCCGCGACCGCCTGGTACAGCTGCGGCGGGATCTGGCGGTCGAGGTCGATCTGCATCAACAGCTTCACAAGGTCGGCCGACGCATGCACGTAGAGCCCGTGCGCGCGCGCCTCGCGCAGGATCGATTCGGCCACCACGCCGTAGCCCTTGGCGACGACGACGGGGGCCTTGCGCGTGTCCGCGTGCGAGAGCACGACGGCGCTGTGGCGGTTGCGAAGCTCTTCAGTCATGCCACCGCCTTCTCCGTGACCTGCAACTGCTGCAGCTGAAGCCCGACAGCCTCGAAGCGTTGCGCGAGCCGGCCGGCGTCGCCGCGCAGGCGGGCCACGGTGGCGTGCTCGCGCGCCTGCAGCTGCGCCTGCACGGTCGGGCCGCTGAGGCTCAGGCGCAGGTCGACTTCGCCCAGGCGCGGCAGCACGAGCGACACGGTGGTCGACCAGCGGCGCGCGGCTTCTTCTTCGATGGGTTTGCCTTCGCGTGCGCCGGACCCGGCGGGGTCTTCCTCGATGGTCCACGCCATCGGCACCTCGGGCCAGGCGTGGCCGCTCCAGCGGAACGCGGCGCTGGCCAGCAGGTCGAGCTGCTGGTGCACGACGGTGACGGCTTGCGGATGGATCACTTCGGCGCTGCGCGGGGCCGGCGGGCTCGCGACGTCGACTGCAGCACGCGCGTGTTCTGCGATGCGGGGCGCAGGCATTTCCGGCGCGGGATCGGAGAGGCCGTAAGCCGCCTGCACGCGCGCTGCATCCGGTGCGGGCGCGGCGGTGGTCTCGCTGCGCGCAACCGCACGCGCTGCTTGCGCGATGTCGGCTTCCGGCGCGTCGACCTGCGGGGCCTGCGCCTGCGCATTCGGCGCGGGCGGCGTCGCGACATCGACCGCAGCCAGCGCCGTCGCCGCAGCCACCACGCCCTGCCCTGCTGCCGCCGTTGTCGTCGTCGTCGCCACCATCACCGGACTCGCCCAGCGCGCCTGCGGCTCCCGCGCCATCTGCGCGAGCGTGCGCGTGCCGGCCGCGAATTCGGCCAGGTGTGATTCGTAGAACAGCCCGCTGTCCGCCACCGTCTGCGCCAGCGTGCCCGCGAGCGCCGCGGTGTTCGTGCCCTGGCGCGCGACGGGCAGCAGCAACGGCGCCTCGCCCCGCACCGGCCCCGGCGCGGCCTGCAGGTCGGCCAACACCGCGCCGATCACGCGCGCGGCCAGCGACAGGCGGGTGTCGATCGAAGGCGGCGCGCCGCCCGCGGGCGGCGCAGCCACCTCGCCACCGGACGCGCCCGAGGGCACCAGCCGGTCCAGCGCCGCGCGCGACGGCAGGCGCACGTCGTTCGCCGTCTTCGGCACGGCCACCGCCGCACCGGGCGCACCGACCGCGGTCTCCGGCCGCAGGCCGAGCAGGTCGAGCGGCGGCGTCAGGCGCGCGGCCCTCAGTGCGTCGATCAGTCCGGTGAGTCCCAGCATGGCCACGGTGGTGTCGTCCTGTCGGTTCGCGTCAGTGCGCGAGGCCGTAGGCCTTGCCCAGGTTCTTCTGGTGGTTGAGCGAATCCATGCGGCGGATCAGGTCGTCGAGTTGCGGCTTGATGAGCCCCGACAGCTCGGCCTGCTCGGTGCAGATGCGCTCGAGCAGGCGCAGCACCAGGTCGCGCTGCGCGGGCTCCAGCGACGCCAGCGGCTGGATCGCCTTCAGGCGTTCGACCGACGCCGAACAGCGGGCCTCCAGCTCGGGCAGCTGCCCCCATTCCTTGGCACGGGCCAGCGCCAGCATCGTCGAGATGCACGCAGCCAGCTGCTCGTAGCAATGGACGATCTCGCTGCGCACGGCCATCTGTTCCTGCCCCCAGGTCACGCTCTGCATCATCAGTTGGAAGGCCTGTCGTCGATCTCGCGCCAGGCGGACGCCAGGTGGTCGAGCAGGCGGTCGGCCTCGTCCAGCGCCTGCACGTCGTTGCGCAGGTTGGCCAGCAGCAGGCGCTGCACGACGTAGTCGTACAGCGACGAGAGGTTGCCGACGATGTCGCCGCCGGCCTCGCCGGCCGCCTCGGCGTCGAGGCTGGCCTTCAGGCCGTTGTCGACGATGTTGATCGCCTTCGAAATCGCCTGCCCCTTGGCGCCGATGTCGCCGGCCGTCATGTGCAGGCGCGCCGCGCCGATGGCGGTCTTCGCGCCGTCGAACAGCATGTGGATCAGTTGCAGCGGCGACGCGCTCATGGCGCGCGTCTCCACGCCGACGCGCGCGTAGACGCCGGCACCGGTGCGGGAGTGGTGAGAGCTGTACATGTCGCTTCCTGTCCTCAGCCCTTGCTGGCGTTCATCGCGTCGAACTGCTGCGCGAGGTATTTCAGCGTGCCGTTCATCTTGTTCATCGCCACGTCCAGCTGCACGAACTGCTTGCGATAGCGCTCCACCGTCGCGTCGGCGCGCTCCTTCATCGCGGTGTACTGGGTGTCCAGCTGCTTGAGCGAGCTCGTCACGCCGTCGGTGGCGACCTTGAGCGCGCCCTTGGTGCCGGTGAGGTCGTCGACCAGCGCCGTCAGCTGCTTGCCGTAGCCGGCGGTGCTGCCGGTGCCGCTGGATAACAGCTTCGCCACGCCCTCCAGGTTGGTGTCGATGGCCTTGTCGAGCTTGTCGTTGTCGATCGCCAGCGTACCGTCCTTCTGGAACGAGATGCCGATGGACGTGAGCACCTTCAGGTCGTTCGGGCCGCCCACCTGCGGTGCGACCAGCGCTTGGCGGATGCGCGTCTGCAGGTTGCGCAGGGTCGAGTCGCCCACCAGCGGCGCGGCGGCCTTGGCGTCGGTGTCGAAGGCCGTGAGCGACTTCGCGGTGCTCTGCAGCGCGTTGTAGGCCTTCACGAAATCGGTGATGGCCGTCTTCACCGACGTCGTGTTGGCCTTCATCACCAGGCTGAGCTTGCCGGTCTGCACCAGCGTGAGCGTGGTGCCCTGGATGGCGTCGGTCACCGAGTTGCTCGTGCTGGTGACGGCGATGTTGTTGACGGTGAGCTTGGCGTTCTGCGCCGCGGCGGTCTGCTTCAGGTTCTGCGTGCCGGCGGGGTCGTTGCCCAGCAGGCTCTGCAGCGCGGCGTCGCCGTCCACCGAGATGCGCATGGCCGAGGCCTCGCCGGTCTGCGTGGAGGTGAGTACGAGCCGGTTGGGCGTGCCGCTGCCGTCGTTCACGATGGTGGCCGACACGCCCGCGTTGGCCGCGTTGATCGCATCGCGGATGCCGCCCAGCGTGTTGTTGGTCGCATCGATGGTGATCGGCTTGGCCGTGCGCGTCGCGTCCTTGTCGAAGGTGGCGCCGGTGTACTGGCCGGTCACCGGGTCCAGCGTGCCGCCGGACACCTTGCCGAAGTCGATGGTGATCTTGCCGCTGCCGATCGCGGCGGTGGTGCTGGCCTGGCCCTTCGCGATGACCGACTGCGCCTGTGCGAGCTGCGAGATGTCGATGGCATAGGTGCCGACCGAGCGCGGGTCGGTGCCGCTCGCCGCCAGGATGCCGCTCACGCTGGGCGTGCCGGTGATGGCCTGGAACAGCGCCGGGTCGCCCAGCTTCTTGGCAGCGGCCTGGATGCCGGTGAGCGCGCTTTGCAGCGTGCCGTAGGCCGAGAGCTTGCTGTTGTAGCTGGTCTGCTTGGCCTTCAGGGCCACCAGCGGCTGGTTCTCCGCGGTCTGCAGCTGGGTGAGCAATGCGCCCAGGTCAAGGTTGGCGCCAACGCCGATGCTGCTGATCGATGCCATGTCGGGGGTGTCCTGAAATGCGAATGAAATGAAGAGGTCTGGAGCGGGTCGTGATCAGGCTTGCTGGCTCACCAGAAGCCCGGCCTGCCGGTCCATGACCTTGGCGATGCGAACGACCTCTTCGGTCGGAATCTGGCGAATGACTTCGCCGTTGCTGCGGTCGACCACCTTGACGATGAGCTTGTCGGTGTCGCGGTCGACCTCGAACTGCAGGCTGATCGAGCGGCTCTCCAGCGAGGCATTGACGGACTTCACCGCCATCTCGATCTGCACCGGCGTCGCCTCCTCGACCTCGGCCTCGGCCTTGCGCAGTGCGGTGGCCTCGGCGGCAGCCGCAGCAGCGCCGCCGGTGCGGCCGGCAAGCAGTTGCTGCAGCCAGGGGCTTTCCACGGCGGAGGCGGCGGGTACGGGCTGGGACATGGTCTGCGTTCTTCTTCTGGAGTTCGTTGTCCTGTGCGGCCTCGCCACAAGCGTGGCCGCACAGGACAACGCAGGCGGCTTCGGGTCGCCCCGAAGGCCTGCGAGCAAAAAGCAAGACACCGGGCGCCGCCCTCGCGAGGGGCGCCCGGCGGTCTTAGCGAATCAACGCAGCAGCGACAGCACGCCTTGCGTGGTCTGGTTCGCCTGTGCCAGCACCGAGGTACCGGCCTGCTGCAGGATCTGCGCGCGCGTCATGTTCGACACTTCCACGGCGTAGTCCGAGTCTTCGATGCGCGAACGCGACGACGACAGGTTGGTGATGGTGGTGCCGAGGTTGGCGATCACCGAGTCGAAACGGTTCTGCACCGCACCCAGCGAGGAGCGCAGCTTGTCGACCTTCGACAGGGCGGCGTCCAGGGCCTTGAGAGGGTCGACCGTCGAGGTCTTGCCGCTGCGGGCGTTCAGCGTGAAGGCGCCAGCCTTGGCCGAATCGGCGTAGACCGCATTGCCAGCGCCGTCGGTCACTGCGCCGTTGCTGTGCACGCTGTAGGTCGACACGGTGGTGAGCGAGTTGCCGAGCGAGCCGTCGGCGCCCACGTAGGCGCCAGCAACCGTGCCGCCAGCAGTGATCGTGACACCTGCCACGCCGCCGATGGTCGATGCCAACACGGCGGTACCAGCACCCGCGGCCAGCTTGTCGTTCAGCGCAGCGGCCGAGATTTCGTCGCCGGTCACGTCGAAGTTGGCTGCACCGGCAGTGGCCGTGTAGGTGGTGCCGCCGACCTTGATGGTGCCGCCCGTGCCGGCAGCAGCCGCCATGCTGGTGGTCAGGCTGGTCAGCGTGGCTGCCGTACCCGTACCGCCTGCGTTGTTCTGCGTCAGGTTGCCAGCCGTGTCCACCCACAGCGCGGAGCCGTCGGTCGCCGTGATGGTGCCAGCGCTGTCGATCTTCACGTCCAGCGAGTTGCCGCCGATGGTGACCGTGGCGGTCTTGCTCGCGCCCGCTGCGGGCTGGAGCGAAGCGATCGTGGCAGCGTTCGTGCGACCCGTTTCACCGAAGGTGAAGGCGGACTTTGCAGCGTTGTAGGTGTAGGTGGAACCTGCGGTGACGACCGAGTCGCCCGCCTTGGCGCCCGCCAGCAGCTGGCTGCGCGTGGCCAGCGTGTTGGTCGCCGTGACGTCGTACTTCTGCGTGCCGTTGACCGGTGCGCCGTTGGCGACAGCGCCAGCCAGCGTCAGGTCGTCCTTGGTGGCGGCCTTGTTCAGCGTGCCCGTGCCGTTCACGTTGAAGCTTTCCAGACCCAGGGTCTTGGCGCTGATTTCCTGCAGGTCGATGTCGATGGTTTCGCCATCGTTCGCACCCACTTGCACCGTCAGCTTGCCGGCGTTGGCCGACAGGACCTTCACGCCGTTGAACTGGGTCTGTTCCGACACGCGGTTGATTTCGTCCAGGCGCTGGCCGATTTCCGACTGGATCGAGTCCAGGTCGGTGGCCGAGTTGGTGCCGGTGGCGGCTTGCACCGACAGGTCGCGGATGCGCTGCAGGTTGTTGTTGACTTCGGTCAGCGCGCCTTCGGTGGTCTGCGCGATCGAGATGCCGTCGTTGGCGTTGCGCGCGGCTTGCGTCAGGCCCTTGATGTTGGCGGTGAAGCGGTTGGCGATGGCCTGGCCGGCGGCGTCGTCCTTGGCGCTGTTGATGCGCATGCCGGAAGACAGGCGCTCGATGGCCGTGTTCAGGGCCGATTGCGACTTGTTGAGGTTGTTCTGCGTGAGAAGAGAAAGGCTGTTCGTATTGATGACTTGCGCCATGTTCGACTCCTGATTGACAAAAGGTTGTGGACTCCGGCCATCGGCCGTAACGCTGGACCCGCTTCCACGGTGAGACTCAAGCCATCGTTGAAGGGGATATCGGCGGGTGTCCGCAAACCTTTAGGGCCGCAACGAAAAAAGTTCTACGTTGCCGCCCTCTGCCTCGTCATGCCTGCATGCTCATGATTTCCTGGTAGGCCGTCACCAGCCGGTTGCGCACCTGCAGCCCGGTCTGGAACGCCACGTTGGCCTTCTGCAGGTCGACCATCACGTCGTTGAGCGCCACGCCGGGCTTGCCCAGCTCGAACGATTCGGCCTGCGCATAGGCCTGCTGCTGCGCGCCGCTGATGTTGGCGAGCGAGCGCTGCAGCTCGGCCGCGAAGCCGCCCGCACCGGCCGGTGCAGAGGTCGCGGGCCCCATGCCGCTGGCGAGCGCGGTGGCGCGCATCTGCTGCAGGACGGATTCGATGGCATTGATGGACATGGGGAAAAGTTCACTTCCAGCTGACTTGACACGGAGCGCGCGAGCGCTCCAACCGGCAGGCAGCGTATCAAGGGAAGACCCCCATTCAAACGCGCAACTGAGGGCAAAACCCCCGGCTGTTCGACCGATCGAATTCCCCATCGCCTGCTGACAATCGTTCGCGAAACCACAGGCCGCGCACGACGTCGCCGGCCACCGGCATGACATCCCAACACCGAATTTCTTCTCTCACTCCGGCGCCGGCCCTGCGCGGCGCAACGGCCCCGGCGAAGGCGCGCCGATGAGCACGGCCGCGCCCACGGGCGGCCTGGCGGCGGGCGCCAACGGCCTGCCCCCGATGCTGGAACGCATGCGCGCGCAGCCCCGCCTCCCGCTGATCATTGGCGCCGCGGCGCTGGCGACGGTGGCGGCCGCTTTCTTCCTGTGGAGCCGCGGCCCCGACTACAAGGTGCTCTACACCAACGTGTCGGACCGCGACGGCGGCGCGATCATCGCGTCGCTGCAGCAGATGAACGTGCCCTACAAGTTCGCCGAGGGCGGCGGCGCGATCCTCATCGCGGGCGACAAGGTCGCCGAGACGCGCCTGAAGCTCGCGGCCCAGGGCCTGCCCAAGGCCGGCGGCGTGGGCTTCGAACTGATGGACAACCAGAAGTTCGGCACCAGCCAGTTCGCCGAGCAGGTCAACTACCAGCGCGGGCTCGAAGGCGAGCTGGCGCGTTCCATCGAATCGATCGGCAGCATCGAGGCCGCGCGCGTGCACCTGGCGCTGCCCAAGCCGTCGCTGTTCGTGCGCGACCAGAAGAAGCCTTCGGCCTCGGTGGTGCTCACGCTGATGCGCGGGCGCAGCATCGACGAAGGCCAGGTGAGCGCCATCGTGCACATGGTGTCCAGCAGCGTGCCCGACCTGGACGCCAAGAGCGTCACGGTGGTCGACCAGCGCGGCAACCTGCTGTCGTCGGCGCGCGGCACCAGCCAGGGGCTGGACGTGAGCCAGCTCAAGTACGCGCAGGAGATCGAGCAGGGCTACGTGCGCCGCATCGAAGCCATTCTTCAGCCGCTGGTGGGCGCGAGCAACGTGCGCGCGCAGGTCGCGGCCGAGATCGACTTCTCGGTGGTGGAGCACACCGACGAGAAGTACCGGCCCAACCAGGACCCGGCGCAGGCCGCGATCCGCAGCCAGCAGTCCAGCGAATCGGCGCAGCACAACGGCGCACCGCCGGGCGGCGTGCCGGGCGCGCTGTCGAACCAGCCGCCGGTGAACCCGACGGCGCCGATCACGGCGCCCAAGCCACCGAACGCACCAGGCGCACCGAACTCGCCCGCCGCGCCCGCCGCCGCACCGGCCGGCCCGAGCAACACGCGCAAGGACGTCACCACCAACTACGAACTCGACCGCACCATCCGCCACGTGCAGCAGGCCGCCGGTGGCGTGAAGCGCCTGTCGGTCGCCGTGGTGGTGAACCACCGCGACACGGTCGATGCCGCGGGCAAGACCAGCGCCCGCGCGCTCGCGCCGGCCGAGCTGGAGCAGATCCGCAACCTCGCCAAGGAAGCGATGGGCTTCAGCCAGGAGCGCGGCGATTCGCTCAACGTGGTCAACAGTGCCTTCGCCCGCGACGGCGACAGCGAGGCCGGCCCCGCGCCCGACGTGCCGTTCTGGCGCGACCGCGACAACCTCGCGTTCGGCAAGACGCTGGTCCCCTACCTGCTCATCGGCCTGCTCGCGCTCTTCGCCTGGTTCGCCGTCGGGCGTCCGCTGATGCGCCGGCACCTGGCCGCGCCGCCGCCCGCCCAACCCGTGGCCGATGCAACTGCCGTGGCCACCACCGGCACGGCCCCGGCCGAGCCCGAAGAAACATTGCAGCAGCGCGAGTCCGCACGCCAGAAGGCCGACATGGACTACGCCCAGCAGACCGCCGACAAGGACCCCAAGCTCGTGGCCGCCCTGATCCAGCACTGGATGCACTCCGATGACTAGCAGCGAAGCAGGCACCCGCAAGAGCGCCATCCTGCTCATGGCGCTCGGCGAAGACCGCGCCGCCGCCGCGCTGCACCTGCTGCCCACCTCCGAGGTGCAGGCGCTGGGCCTGGCCATGTCCAAGCTGAGCGCGGTCTCGCGCGACGAGCTGGCCTCGGTGCTGGCCGAGTTCCGCCAGGAGACCGAGCAGCTGTCGGCGCTGCACCTGGGCTCCACCAGCTACATCCGCGCGGTGCTCAAGAAGGCGCTGGGCGACGACCGCGCGAGCAATCTGCTCGAGGACATCCTGCAGCCCGACGAGCCGCACGGCGGCATCGAGCGCCTGAACGAACTCGAGGCCGGCGAGGTGGCCGAACTCATCCGCGACGAGCACCCGCAGATCCTCGCAACGCTCTTGGTGCACCTGGACCGCATGAAGGCCTCGGAAGTGCTCGAGAAGTTGCCCGCGCGCCTGCGCCACGACGTGATCATGCGCGTGGCCACCTTCGGCGGCGTGCAGCCGTCGGCGCTCAACGAACTCACCGAGGTGCTGACCGAGATGCTCGCGGGCCAGGGTCTGCGCCGCAGCCGCCTGGGCGGCGTGCGCACCGCGGCCGAGATCGTCAACCTGATGAGCACCACGGTCGAAGAAGAAGCCATTGCCCATGTGCGCGAGCAGGACGAGGCGCTGGCCCAGCGCATCGTCGACGAGATGTTCGTGTTCGAGAACCTGCTGGGCCTGGAAGACCGCAGCATCCAGCGCCTGCTCAAGGACATCGAGAGCGACTCGCTCATCATCGCGCTCAAGGGCGCGCCGCTGGAGCTGCGCGACAAGTTCCTCAGCAACATGTCGCAGCGCGCCGCAGAAACGCTGCGCGAGGACATGGAGCTGCGCGGCCCCGTGCGCGTGTCGCAGGTCGAGACCGAACAGAAGGCCATCCTGCAGGTCGCCCGCCGTCTGGCGGACGCCGGCGAGATCGTGATCGCGGCGCCTGGCACCGATGACTTCGTCTGACCCCGGCGCCTTCGGCGCCTCCAACAGTTCGCGCGAGCGCCTCGCCGCCATCCACGCGGCGGCGCGCCAGGCCGGCGCCGGCACGCCCGCGCTGTCGGCGTGGGAACGCTGGGAGATGGGCACGCTCGATGGCAAGGCGCCTTCGGGCACGGCGCTTTCGCGTCACACGGCGCAGCGCCCTTCTCCACCACCCACGCCTCCCGCACCGAAGGTCGACCTCGCCGAGCTGGCCCGCATCCGCAAGGAAGCACGCACCGCGGGCGAAGCCGAAGGCCGCGCCGCCGGGCTGGCCGAAGGCCGCCAGGTCGGCCACACCGAAGGCCTGGCCACCGGCCTCGCCGCCGCCAGCGTGCATGCCGAACGCCTGCGCGCACTGGCCCGTTCGCTGCCCGAGGCGCTGCGCGGTGCCGAGGCCGAACTGGCCGAAGCCGTACTGGCGCTCGCGCTCGACGTGGCGCGCCAGGTGGTGCACCGCACCTACCAGGCCGAGCCCGAGTGGGTGCTGCCGCTGGTGCGCGACCTGCTGCATGCCGAACCCGCGCTGCGCGGCGAACCGCGCCTGCTGCTGCATCCCGACGACCTGGCGCTGGTGAAGAACAGCCTGGGCAGCGAGATCGAGGCGGCCGGCTGGCAGCTGCGTGCCGACGACAGCCTGGCGCGCGGCGGTTGCCGCGTGCAGTCGGCCACGGGCGAGCTGGACGCCAGCCTGGCCACGCGCTGGGAGCGCGTGGGTGCGGCGCTGCGTGGCGACGCTTCCTGAGCCGATGCAGACGACGGCCACCAACCCTCATCTGAACAGCGTGCGCGCCGTGCTGGAACAGGCGCGCGCCGACGTCGCCCGCAGCACGACCACCACCGCCTCGGGCCGCCTCACGCGCGCCGTCGGCCTCGTGCTCGAAGCCGTCGGCCTGCAGCTGCCTGTGGGCAGCGACTGCCTCATCGAGCTGCCGCCCGGCCATCCGCAGCGCCATGCCGAGGCCGAAGTGGTGGGCTTCGCGGGCGACCGCCTCTTCCTCATGTCGCAGACCGAGGTGGCGGGCCTGCTGCCCGGCGCGCGCGTGTTCGCGCGGCCCGGCCTGCGCGAGCCCGGTGCGACTGGCGACGCCCACACCAAGCGCCTGCCCGTGGGCGAAGGCATGCTGGGCCGCGTGGTCGATGCGGCCGGCCGCCCGCTCGACGGGCTGGGCCCGCTCGACGTGGCGCGCCAGGTGCCGCTGGCGGCGCCGCCGATCAACCCGCTCTCGCGCGCGGCCATCGACTCGGTGCTCGACGTGGGCGTGCGCGCCATCAACGCGATGCTCACCGTCGGCCGCGGCCAGCGCATGGGCCTGTTTGCCGGCTCGGGCGTGGGCAAGAGCGTGCTGCTGGGCATGATGGCGCGCTACACCAGTGCCGAGGTGATCGTGGTCGGCCTCATCGGCGAGCGCGGTCGCGAGGTGAAGGACTTCATCGAGAACACGCTGGGCGAAGAGGGCCTGGCCCGCGCCGTGGTCGTGGCCGCGCCGGCCGACAACTCGCCGCTGCTGCGTTTGCAGGGTGCGGCCTACGCCACCTGCCTGGCCGAGTACTTTCGCGACCAGGGCAAGAACGTGCTGCTCATCATGGATTCGCTCACGCGCTACGCGATGGCGCAGCGCGAGATCGCGCTGGCCGTGGGCGAACCGCCCGCCACCAAGGGCTACCCGCCCTCGGTGTTCGCGCGGTTGCCCGCCTTGGTGGAGCGTGCCGGCAACGGCGCGCGCGACGCGCAGGGACGCGGCGGCTCGATCACGGCCTTCTACACCGTGCTGTCTGAAGGCGACGACCAGCAGGACCCGATCGCCGATTCGGCGCGCGCGATCCTGGACGGCCACGTTGTGCTCTCGCGCACGCTGGCCGAAGCGGGGCACTACCCGGCCATCGACATCGAGGCTTCGATCAGCCGCGCCATGACGTCGCTGATCGCGCCCGCGCAGTTCGACACCGTGCGCCGCTTCAAGCAGATGCTGTCGCGCTACCAGCGCAACCGCGACCTGATCAGCGTCGGCGCCTACGCGCCGGGGCACGACCTGCAGCTGGACCAGGCGATCGCGATGTACCCGCGCATCGAGGCCTTCCTGCAGCAGTCGATGCACGAACGCACCGGCTACGAGGAGGCCATCGCCCACATGGACAGCCTGTTCACGAACATACCTTCCCCAGGACGCCCATGAGCAGCAGCAAGCTCCCCCTCGGCATGCTCATCGACCTGGCGCAGAGCCAGACCGACGACGCCGCGCGCCGCCTGGGCGCGCTGCAAAGTGCGCACCTGAGCGCGCAGCAGAAGCTCGAGCTGCTGCTGCAGTACCGCCAGGACTACCACGCGCAGCTGGACACGCTGATGCGCGGCGGCCTGCCGTCGTCGCAGTGGCGCAACTACCGCAACTTCCTCGGCACGCTCGACCACGCGATCGCGCAGCAGCGCGCCATCGCCGAGCGGGCCGGGCACCAGCTCGACCGGGGCCGCACCGACTGGCAGCGCGAGAAGCGCCGCCTCAGCTCATTCGACACGCTGGCCGATCGCGTGCGCGCGCAGGAGCTGATGGCGCAGGCCAAGCGCGAACAGCGCGACAGCGACGAACGCGCCGCCCGCCAGTTCTTCGACCGCGCCTCGCACCCCACCCACTGAATCTCCTCCAGGAACCGACATGCCTCCCATGATCCC
This sequence comes from Variovorax sp. GW531-E2, assembly GCF_059423125.1. Taxonomy (NCBI): domain Bacteria; kingdom Pseudomonadati; phylum Pseudomonadota; class Betaproteobacteria; order Burkholderiales; family Comamonadaceae; genus Variovorax; species Variovorax sp. GW531-E2. Next base: position 16,113 of record NZ_JBWKXQ010000092.1, read on the forward strand.
GCCGTCCGTCACGCCTGCCGCCTCCTCGCCGGTCGCGCAGGGCGGCGCACGTGGCCGCAGCAACGCCGACGAGGCGCAGGGCCGCGCGTTCGGTGCTGCGCTCGAACGTTCGCGCACGAGCCAGGCCGAGAAGGCGTCGGATGCCGACACCGTAGTGGCGGATGCCAAGCCGCTGCGCAAGACGGAGCTTGCGGAAGAGGTGCGGGATGCACAGCCTGCGGAGCCGGATCTTGCTTTTCTCGCAGCCGCCGTCACGCCGCAACAGGCGTTGGTGCTTGCGGGAGGTGCGACCACGCAGGGCAGCGGTGCGCCAGAAACCTCACTGGCGCCGGTCACGCCTGACGCGCAAGCCGGCCTGCCTGCTAGCACGGTCCGCCTGAGCAGCGAAGCCGCCACCACGCCCGCGCCCGCTATCGCCACCGAAGACGCTTCCGCCCCCACCGCAACCGCCGCAGCACAAGGCGCAGCGCCCGAAGCCGACAACGCGACGCCGCCTTCGCTGTACGAGATCGTGCGTGCCGCCGTGGCCGCGCAGCCGATGGCTGTCGATGGCAAGAAGCCGGCGACCGCACCGGCCGGCCCACCCGTCGGCACCGCCGCACCGCGCACCGTGAGCGCCACCACCACCGAACAGCTCGCAGCCGCCGCGCAAGCCCAGCCTGCCGGCGACGCGAAGCCCGCGACAGCGGACGCCGCTCCTGTCGCCGCCGTGTCGGCGGGCACCTCGGGCGACGACGCAGCGGCGCCGTCCACCGCGCCGTTCGCGCTGCAACAACCCACGACCGTCTCCACTGAGCGCACGACCGAAAGCCCCGCCGCACGCCCCGCCGTGCACACGCTCGCCCCCGAAGTCGGCAGCGAGAAATGGGCGCCCGCACTCGGCCAGCAGCTCGCGCGCATGAGCCTCGGCGGCACGCACACGGCCGAGCTGAACCTCAACCCCGCCGGCCTCGGCCCGCTGAAGGTCACGCTGTCGGTCGGCGAGCACCAGGCGCAGGCCGCGTTCGTGTCGGCGCACGAGAGCGTGCGCAAGGCCGTCGAGGCCGCGCTGCCGCAGCTGCGCACCAGCCTGTCGGAGCAGGGCATCACGCTGGGCCAGACCTCGGTGGGCGCGGACACGCGCGCGCCCTTCGGGCAGGACGCCGCGTTTGCGCAGCAACAGCAGCAGCAACACCAACGACAGGGCGCATGGCGACCGCTGGGCACTTCCGCTGCCGCCGACATCGCCCGCACGGCAACGGCAGCACCCCGCCCCGTTGCCACCCCACGCA